>CAMUHU010000001.1 GCA_947088765.1 uncultured Clostridium sp.
ATTTTTAGGGCTTATGTTTAAAAATTTTTGGGACATTTTCAAAAATCATTGACAGGGAAAAATCTGTATATTTTTATATCATTGGAAAATTTGGTCCTCCTGGGAAATTTGGTCCAGGTCTCATTGGTGGCCTTCCTGGTCTTCTCCTTAATAATTCTTTTATAATCAAAATTCTTATTAGATCCCTTAATAAGAAATTGTTTTGTCTAGGTTCTTCTACTTTTCTTACATTTTGTGAATTATTTGTTCTAACTTCATTGCTACTTTTTTTAACGTCTTTTACTTCTCTTGTTTCTTCTGTCATTGCATTATAAACTTCATCTGTCATACTTCTTACCATTTCTTCATTTATTACTCCAGTAGCTCTCATACACACTTTTTGTACCATTGGTTGTATCATTCTATATATGTCTGGATATAAATTTTCTAAATCCATGTTTTCATAACTACTGCCTCTTTGCATGTCATATATATTTTCTGGCATTTGATATGTATTCTGAGGTCTTATATTATAACCTAATACATTTTGCATATATTCTTCATAATTTGAATTATACATAAAATTATCCTCCCTAATTTATTCTCGTATATTGTATTCTTCATTTTTATATTTGGTGAATATTGATTTAATTTTATATATATTCTTTATATTGAAAATGTAATTTTTTTATATGTAATCGTTATATTAGCCTATTTTTCTTTTGTGTTTTGATACTATATTAGTCGCAATCATAAATATAATAGTAAATATTAAAATAATTCCCATGTTTATTAATATTGGTTTTATTGTTTCAAAGTTTACTATTTCTAATTGTTTTATCATATCATTACTGTTTATATAATAATATGATGGTAATATATGTGCAATTTTTATTACAGTGTCTGGTAACCATTCTAAAGGTACAAATGCGCCACATAAGAAGCTTGAACCCAATGCTACGACATTTATAATTCCATTTATTGCATTTTTGTTTCTTACTAAGTTTCCTATTAAAAATGCGATTGTTACAGCACAAATTGTAAATATAAATGAGTTTAAAATATATATTAGCCCATGTGTAGTAAACATTATATCTCCAATTAGAATAAAACTTAACAGTACATAGAATATCCATAACACTATTGCAAACAGACTATTTGATATAAGTAATTGTAAATTATACTTTCTATAATTCATACTACTTATAATTGTTCTTTTTGCTATTTTTTCTTCTTTAAAACTAGAAAGTATCAGACAAATTACATATACACAACCTGCTAATATACTATAGTTTGCAAAATTGAAGAAGAAGGAAGCTTTATTTAGATTATCTGTATCTAATTTAGAGGTAATTTGTATTTCTGTTTGCTTTGATAATGCTTCATTTATGTTATTTATTAGTTCTTCTTCATTTTCTGTATTACCCTCATATGTATTTGCTATTTTTATATATCTTTCTAACATCATTTCTGCAAGACTTGCTTGATAATCTCCTGTACTTTTTATTTCAATTTCAGGATTTTCTCCTTTTAAAAATTCCTCTCTATAGTTTTCTGGTATGTATATAATATAATTTACATCTCTGTAGAATAAAGCATCATTAATAGCTTGTTCATTATTTTCTATCTCTTTTATATTACTATTCTCTTTTATATACTCTATTAGGTTTTTAGTTATCCCTTCTTCTTTATCTTTATTTATAATTAAAATGTCTGGTTTACTTGCTACAAAGTTTGTACTATTTTCACTTGTTTGCATATTAAATGCACCAAAGAAAACTAAAATTACTGTATACAAAATAATAGGCATTTTACTTTTATTTAATACTTTTAAAAATGTTTTAAATACTGTCATATTTCTGCCTCCTTAAACTTGTATAAGAGATAATTACCATTATTATAGCAAATATTAGCAAACTTATTATATTAAAATAATATCTATCTAATGTATCATAATAGTATAATGAATAAAATCCATCTGTTATCATACTAGCAGGATTTATTTTATTTATAATTGAGGCATTTTTATCTATAATATATTTCATTGTAATTCCCATCATTCCAGACAGAAAACACCCAAACATTGTGACTGCTATAACAATTCCTGTTTTTACATTTTCATTTGCTTTAAGTATTGTCCCAATTGCTAATCCCATTGATAGTCCAGCTAGACTTCCTACTATTCCTAATAAAATTATTAGTGGTAAATTAGTTCCATAATCTACTTTTAATACAAATATTGTATAAATAAATAATAAAGTTAAACCTACTAATTGTGTTATATAACTTGCTAAAATACTACTAAAAATCACTTTTCCTTTTGGAGTTGGTGCTATTGATACTCTTTTTCCATTGCTACTCATATTTGCTAAATTTTTATTAATAGCAACCATTCCAAGTATTCCACCATATAAGCAAGCCATTGCGATTAATGTGTAAAATTCTATCATTGTATAACTTAAATTGTTATTTGATATGTCTGTTATCTTTGCTTCTTGATTTTGTGTTTTTTCCAATACATTTTTATATATTTTTTCATAATCTAAATTGTATAAATTATAAACTCCTGAACTTAGTTCTTTATTTATCTCTTTATCCATTAAACTTTCTACTATTTGTCCACTAGTAGTAATTTCTTCTACTACATATTTTAATATTGTTTCATTAATTCCACTTGTAGTAACTACTACTTTTGGATTATCTTCTTCTAATATCATATATCCTGTTATTTCATCTTTTTCTAATAGTTGTTTTGCTTCTTCTTCTGTAACATACTTTGTATTAAATAATCGGTCTTCATTTTCTTCATCACTTAATGTTTTAAATGCTTCTTTAAATAATTCATTATTTTGAAATTCATCATTATCTACTATTGCTATATCTATTATTTCTAATTTTTCACTATTTTCAATATTAGAAAATGCCATATTGAAAAATGTTCCTAATATAATTGGAAAGGCAAAGGTCCAAAATATTAGCATTTTATCCCTAAAGAGAGTTTTTAAGGCATATTTAAAATTATGTATAAACATTAGTCTCTAAGTTCCTTCCCTGTTAATTCTAAGAATACATCATTAAGTGTTGGTCTTTCTGAATAAATTTTATTATATCTAATACTCTCTTTCTTTAGATAATCAATTAACTCTACTAAGTTGTTTTTGCCTTTTTTATATGTAACAAGTAATATATTTCCATTGTATGTTACATCATCTACATTTTCTAGTTTTTTTATTTCCTCAATATATTTTTCATCTAAATTGTTTACCTCTACTGTTACTTTTTCTTCTATTTTTGCTAGTTCTTTTAATTCATCTGTTGTTCCTGTTGCTAACACTTTTCCTTTATCTAAGATTATTACTCTATCACATATAATTTCGACTTCTTCCATATAATGTGTAGTATAAACTATGGTTGCACCATTATTTCTTAACTTTTGAATTCCATCTAATATATTGTTTCTGCTTTGTGGATCAACTGCAACAGTTGGTTCGTCTAGGAAAATTAGCTTTGGTTTATGTGCTATTCCGCAGGCTATGTTTAATCTTCTTAAAAGTCCTCCTGATAATTGTTTTGGATAAAACTTTTTAAATTCCTCTAGTCCTACTAATTCTATTGCTTCCTCTATATATTGTTTTCTTATATTTTTGTCTTTTATATATAATCCGCAGAAATAGTCTATATTTTCATATACTGTTAGTTCTTCAAATACTGCTACATCTTGAAATACAATTCCTAATTTTTCTTTTATATCATAAGCATCTGGACTCATTTCTTTTCCAAATATCTTTATACTTCCTTCACTAAAATTTAATAATGATAATATACAATTTATTGTTGTTGATTTACCACTTCCATTTGGTCCGTAATAGTCCTAATATTTCTCCTTCATGTACTTCAAATGATAGATCGTCTATAGCTTTTAATCCTTTGTACTGTTTTGTTAAATTCTTAATTTCTATAATGTTGTTCATTTATTTATTCCCCTTTCTAAAAGCATAAGAGCATTAGAAATTCTATTTCTTATAACTTTTGTTATATTATAATACCTATTATAATATTTGTCTATACCTTTTTATATAGTTGATTTTTATGTGAATTTGAAGTATAATGATATGGGAAAGTAGAGGCGGAAGTCATTTCTTTTTTAGATAATGACTCCCGCCTTGAAAAATGTATGCACATTTGGAATGTTCACAAATTAACTGTGTACATTTTCTATTATCTTTCTAATAACCATTCAATTATATTTTTGTGAATAATTCCATCTCTTGAAAAATTAGCTTTGTCTAATGAAAGAACATATTTAGGATAATTGTCTTCTATTTCTTTAAAAGCTCCAAATTCTCTATCTTGAACTTTATCATTTTGTAATAAGTATGCAACTTGAAAATATAATTTTTCTTCTGTTTTTGTTGCAATAAAATCAATTTCTACATCTTTTGTTTTTCCTATATAAACATCATATCCTCTTTCTAATAATTCATTATATACAACATTTTCAATTGCAAAGCTCTTGTTTATTTCAAAGTTATTGTTTTTTATCCCAGCTATTCCTAGATCTGTCATATAGTATTTATTTAATGTTTTTAAAATTGCTCTTCCATGAATATCATATCTATATATTTTCTTTATCATTAAAGCTTTGCATAATGCATCTAAATACATATATAATGTTTCAGTTGATACAGATTTTCCTTCGTTCTTTAAAAAATTTATAACATTCTCTGCAGAAAATTGACGCCCCGTAGTATCTACAATATATTGTAATAATAAATTAAACAAGACTGTATCCTTTAGTCCTAATCTTTCTACTACATCTCTTAATATAATAGAATCAAATACACTATGTAGATAGTCTTTTATATTACTTTCATCAGTAAATTGGGTTCTATTAGGAAGTCCACCCCATTTAACAAAATCCCAAAAAGTTTCTTCTGATTTAGCTTCTTTATTAGTAAGCTCTATAAATTCTTTATAGCTTAATGGATAAATATTAAATAATACATATCTTCCAGATAGAACGGTTGATAATTCATTTGATAATAGCTTACTATTAGATCCAGTAATAAATATACTTATATTATCTAAAGATGCTCTTAATGAATTTACTACATCTTCAAATCTTTCTACTTTCTGAATTTCATCTAAAAATACATAATACTTATTATTATCTACTATTTTCTCTTTTATATATGTATTTAATTTTTTATAATCTTGTAATTCTTCAAATTCTATAAATTCGAAATTTACATATATTATATGTTTCTCATCTATCTTTTTTTCTTTTAATTCATTCATTATTTGTTTTAAGATTACAGATTTTCCACACCTTCTTATTCCAACTAATATTTTTATAAGATCACTATCATAAAAACCTCTTATTCTTGATAAATACATTTCTCTTTTTAACATTTCTATCACCTATACTAATTATAATCTAATATATTATATTTGTCAAGTTATTTCGTAAAAGAGAAATAGCCCTTTAATTTTCAAAATATCTTTCGTTTTTGAGAAATATATTTATAATGGGCAGACACAAGGCCTGCCCCTACAGAAAACTGCTCCCATTTCCACCTTTTTCTGTTATAATAAAGTTTTTATTAACTCTTCCTCTGATAATGGACTTATTAATTGTGGTGCAATAGAGAACATTGTTCTTGCTCCACTTTCTCCATTCTTGTTCATACGATATGCTGCTCTTGCAACTGCAACTAATACAGCTCCTGTAAATTCAGGATTTGAGGCAAGGTTCAGTTTATATTCTATTACCTCTTTGTTTCCAACTCCTGTTACTCCACTGTGAAGTACACTACCTCCATGTGGTAATCCTGAATGTTCTCTTAATAGGTGTTCTTCACTTATGAAGTGAACTGTCGTGTCGTAGTCAGCAAAATAATTTGGCATATTCTTTATTTCTGCTTCTATTTTTACCTCATCTGCTCCCTCTTCAAGAACTACAAAACATTCTCTTAAATGCTTTTCTCTTGTTGTTAAATTAGGATTTTCTCCGTTTCTTACACGATTTACAGCTTCTTCGATAGGTATTGTGTATTGACGAGCATCTTTTACTCCTTCAATACGACGTATCGCATCAGAGTGTCCTTGGCTAACTCCTTTTCCCCAAAAAGTATATGTATTACCTTTTGGTAATATTGAATTAGCATATAGTCTGTTTAGTGAGAACATTCCTGGATCCCAACCACATGAGATGACTCCAATTGTTTCTCCTCTTTTGGCTTCCTCATTAACCTTTGCATAATGCTCTGGTATTTTTGCATGTGTGTCAAAGCTATCTACTACATTAAACATTTTTGCTAACATTGGCGTCTGCTCTGGTAAGTCTGTTGCAGATCCCCCACATGCAATCATTACATCAATTTTTCCCTTATATTCTTGAACACTATTAGTTGAAACTACTGTTACCTTTTCTTTTAATTGTGAAGCAACATCTTCTGGATTTCTTCTAGTGAATATAGCAACTAATTCCATATCTGGATTTTGTTTGATTGCCTCCAGTACTCCTTTTCCTAAGTTTCCAAATCCATAGATTCCAATCCTAATTTTTTCCATATAATATCCTTCCTCTCTAAGATATAAGTCTTGATTGGTAAATAATATTTTCAATTATTTTTCAATCTTTATCTTTTCTGTATATTATTAAAAATTATATTATATTATGATAATAGTTGCAAGTGTTTCTATTATACTTTAAAGTAAAAATAGACGCCCTCTGGGCGTCCTTACAGTAAATGTTCAATATACGAATTTTATTACTCTTCTTTTATTATATTTTTGCTTCCAAAATAAGTTGCTAGGAAATATGCTCCATAGATTATTCCCATAACGATTACTGTTGCTATTATTGATGGTAATAAATCTTTTTTTTCGGCAAGTCCTGATAACATTTCTAATACAAATTGTATTCCAAATATTGAGTGTATTATAGCTAATATTAATGGTATTCCAAAAAATATTCCTATTTGCCTGAACAATGCTTTGTTTATCATTTTTTCATCACAACCTATTTTTCTTAAAATTTCATATCTTTGTTTATTGTCTGAACTTTCTGTTAGTTGTTTTAATGCTAAAATTGCAGCACTTGCTATTAAAAATATTATTCCTAAGTAAATTGCTATAAAAGTTACTATTGTTGCTAAACCTACACTTGCTTCCATTATAGATATTTTGCTTATTCCTGTTATGTTTAATCCTTTATCAGATAATCTTTTTAATAATTCAGAATTATCACTTGAAAATATTTCTTCTACTTTTTCTATTTCTTTATCTGTCTTTGCATTATAATTTGCTACTAAAAAGCTCTTTTCTTTTGACTCCTCTGTTAAAGCACAATTATCTGGTACTAAGATAATTCCTGTATTTGTATGGCTTGTTGATATTTCAATAAATCCAGTTTTACATTCATTATATTTTGATTTATATTGTTTTCCTGCTATTGTAAATATATTTTCACCTATACTTAACACTTGATTTCTTAACGAAGCAATATTATCAAAATTGCAAATTACTATATATTCATCATCATTTAGTTCATATTGTTCTATTCCATATAGTTTTGCTATTTTATTATAGTCTGATATTTTTACTATTTCTTCTGGTGTACTATAATTCATCATTGCGTATAATCGTTTTATATTTTCTATTTCGCTTCCAAAAAATTTTTCTAATGTTAATTCATTGGTTGCATATATTGGTATTTCTATCACATCTTTTAATACTTTCATATCTAGTCCATTATTTACTAAAGTTTCTTGTACTGTTATTCTAGAGTCTTCTTGTTGTTCTTTTGAGTATGTTACTTTATTTCCAAATCTATTTATATAACTTTCGGGTAAATTTGCTGTCTTATATAGGTTTATATCTACTGGTGTCATTTCTACTAAACCTCTCTCTAACGTGTTTCTTAAAGCTAGACTAGATGATAATATTGTAATTGTCATAAATAGCATCAAACAAATAACACTCATACTTATAACTGTTGTATTAATTTTATTATTTATCTGTCTTAATACAAACATATTTGTACCTTTTAAGTATATATTTTTCATTATTTGTACTATTCTTAATATAAAACCTGATAAAGACCAAAATATTCCTAGCGTTCCTCCAATTCCCATTAATATTGGTGGTAACAACTTAAAAGCTTTATCCATAGATCGAATATCAGCTGTTACTTTCCAATAAGCATATCCTAAAATACTTGCAGATATAAAAAATACTAAAATAGATATTATTGGATTTCTCATTTTTATTTCTTCATTTTTCTTTACTGCATTTAATAAATTTATAAGTTTATATCTTGAAACAGTCATAGTATTAAAGAACATTACTGCAATATACATTACTCCAAAGTATATGCAGGTTTTTATACAGGCATCTTTTGAAAATACAAACTTATATTCATTCATATTTGCTTCAAACATTTTTGCAACTATTATTGACATAAATTGTGAGGCAAATATACCTATAATAAGTCCTACTGCAAGTGAAATTATACCTACAAATATTGTTTCTAATAGTATGATTTTTGATATTTGTCTTTTTCCCATTCCTAGTGTCATGTATATTCCAAATTCTTTTTTTCTTCTATTGATTAAGAAATTGTTTGCATATACAATTAGTAATCCCAATATAATTGCTACAAATACTGATATCATTCCAAGCATACTTATCATAAGTTTTATTATTTCTTTTTGTGACTGTGATACTTGTAACATCGCTTGTTGGCTATCTAATGAGTTGAACATATAAAAGATTGCGACTCCTAATACTAATGTTAAAAAATAGATTGCATAGTCTTTTATACTTTTTTTCATATTATTCCAAGATAACTTAAATAACATCGTTCAAATCACCTCCAAGAAGTGTTTGTACTTCAATTATTTTTTCAAAAAATTGTTTTCTTGTGTCATTTCCTTTTATCAATTCATTAAAGATTTTTCCGTCTTTTATAAATAGTATTCTATTTGCATAAGATGCTGTAAAAGCATCATGTGTAACCATTAAAATAGTTGCTTGTAATTTCTGATTTAAAAATTCAAAGTTTTCTAATAATTGTCTTGCTGATTTTGAGTCTAATGCTCCTGTTGGCTCATCTGCAAGTACTAGTTTAGGATTTGTTATAATTGCTCTTGCTGATGCAATTCTTTGCTTTTGTCCTCCTGATACTTGATATGGATATTTTTTTAGTATCTCTTTTATTCCTAATTTTTCTGCAATAGCATTTACTTTTCCATCTATTTCTGATGAACTTACTTTTTGTATTGTTAATGCAATCGCAATGTTTTCATATGCTGTTAGAGTGTCTAATAAATTAAAGTCTTGAAATATAAATCCTAGTTCTTCTCTTCTAAATCTGTTTAATTTGTTCCCTTTTAATTTTGTTATGTCTTCTCCATTAATAATTATATGTCCTGATGTTACTTTGTCTATTGTTGATATTGTGTTTAATAATGTGGTTTTCCCCGAACCACTTGCACCCATTATACCTACGAATTCTCCTTTGTTTACATCAAAGCTAATATTGTCTATGGCTTTTGTTAAATTTGATTTACTTCCATAATATTTTTCTATGTTTTTTACTTGTAATATTTTTTCCATGTGAAATCTCCTTCCATTTTGTTAGACTTGAAAAAGATAGATTTTTAAAGTGTTAAGGGGAGACTTTAAAAAATGTATCTTTTCCAAGTTTATTTTTAGTTGTTTACAGCATCACTTCATTCCGCTGCATAAGTTATCCGTAAAACTCCTCTGTCGTTAACGGCTTTTTTATTGTTTACAGCGTCACTTTGTTCCGCTGCATAAGTTATCCGTAAAACTCCTCTGTCGTTAACGGCTTTTTTATTGTTTACAGCGTCACTTTGTTCCGCTGCATAAGTTATCCGTAAAACTCCTCTGTCGTTAACGGCTAACTTAACTATAACCTCTTTTTTTGATATTTGCCATCGATTTATATTACATTAACCTTACATTTTTGTAACATTTCTTTTTTACACCAAAAAACGTAACTAAGATTTTGTATGCAGTGTAAACTGCTACGAAATCTTAGTTACTCCATAATTTTCTTTTTCTATTTACTAAATATTTTCTGACTTTGAATTCTTGTCTGAAGTTAATGGTAATGTTCCTGTTTCTGTTGTATCTCCTTCAGATGGTGCTCCAGTCTCTACATAAGTTCTCCATGGATTTTTAGGGTCTGGATCTGTTGGATCCCATTTCTTTAATTTTTCATCATATGATGATATTTTCTTTGATGTTGGTTTTCCTAATGGTCCTGGGTCAGATGAATAATAGAATTCTACTTGTGTACCTTTTGGGCAATTGTCATAGATCCATTTTGCATCTTCTACTGTAAGCCTTATACATCCTAATGATGCATCTGTTCCTAGTTTATCATATTCCCACCATTCTAGCGTGTCTTTTGCTCTTTTTTGGTATGGTACTGAATGAAATAAAATATGTCCTGTTATTCTAACTGCATATTGTCCATATACATCTCCTTGTAGTAATCTCCATGTATACATATCTGAGGTTCTATATACTCCTGATTTTGGTGTTGCTTCTCCTATTGAACATAACATTGCTTTTACAGGTACTGTATATTTTCCTTTTGAGTCTTTTGTGTATATAGTTACTACATTTTCTTTGTTATTTATTTTTATATAATATGTATTTTTGTCTTTTTTTGTAGTATCTATTTTGTTGTCATTGTCTTTATTATTCACATTTTCCTCCCCTTGCTCATTGCTATTTGGGTTATTATTTTCATTATTGGGGTTATTATCATTGTTGTTATTATTGTTTTCGCTATCTTTATTATTTTCGTCATCCTGCTTTTTATCATCTATTACAACTTTTATTATATTCTCTTCTTCTTTTTCCTTTTGAGCTATATTTTCTTTTATATTATTCTCAAAAACGTTGTTTTGTGAATTAGTGTCATTAAATACCACAGCATTTACAGCTATGATTAAAAGAATTACTATTAGTAGCAATATCATTAATAGTAGTAATAATTTAGCTTCTTTTTTTAATTTTCGCTTTTTCATTTTTTATATCATTTCCTTCCTTAAAAGTCGAAATTTTGGGAAAGATTATTTGGGTTGTTATTAACATATGTATTTCACTCTTTAGCATATATATATTGCAATTCCTCCCATTATAGCTATTATGAAACCTGATACCCTTAATATCATCGCTGAACTGTTTTTGTCGGAATCACTGAAAAATCTTTTTGATAGGTCTCTTGCATCACATATACTTATTACTCCTATTGCTACTATTATTAATCCTATTATTTTTACAATTAATGCTCCCATTACAATATTCTCCTTGTTTTTTATATTATGATAAATTTGTTTTAAATATTTATGGAAATTCCTTCGAAGAACGGGCGATTACTAATCGCCCCTACAGCTTCATGCTTAATGATATTTTCTGTCTATCTTTGTCTATTTTTATGACTTTTACTTTTACTATGTCTCCTACTGATACTATGTCTGATGGATTTTTTATATAACTATTACTCATTTCTGATATGTGTACTAGTCCATCATGTTTTACTCCTATGTCTATAAATGCTCCAAAGTCTATTACGTTTCTTACTGTTCCTGTTAGTACCATTCCTTCTGTTAAGTCTTCTAGTTTTAATACATCACTTCTTAGTATTGGTTTTGGCATTTCTTCTCTTGGGTCTCTTCCTGGTTTTGTTAGTTCTTCTATTATGTCTTGTAGTGTCATTTCTCCTATTTCTAATTCTTTTGCTGTTTCTTTTATGTTTATGTATTTTAGTTTTTCTTTTAATTCTTTTAGTTTGTCTTTGTTTCTTAAGTCTTCTTTTTCAAATCCTGCTTTGTTTAATAGTTTTTCTGTTTGCTCATAGTTGTCTGGATGTACTGCTGTTATGTCTAGTGCATTGTCTCCGTCTGATATTCTTAAAAATCCTGAACATTGCTCATATGCTACATTTCCTAGTTTTGGTACTTTTAGTAATTGCTTTCTGTTTTTGAATTTTCCGTTTTCGTCTCTATATTTTACTATGTTTTTTGCAATTCCTGAGTTTACTCCTGATACATATGATAGTAGTGATGGTGTTGCTATATTTACGTCTACTCCAACTTTATTTACTGCGTCTTCTACTACTCCTGTTAGACTTTCGTTTAATGTTTTTTGGTTTACATCGTGTTGATATTGCCCTACTCCAATGGCTTTTGGGTCTATTTTTACAAGTTCTGCTAATGGGTCTTGTAATCTTCTTGCAATTGATATTGCTCCTCTTATTGAAACATTTATGTCTGGATATTCTTCTGTTGCTAGTTTTGATGCTGAATAAACTGATGCTCCTGCTTCACTAACTATTGCATAATGTACTTCTCTATCTACTTCTTTTATCATGTCTGCTACAAACATTTCTGATTCTCGTGATGCTGTTCCATTTCCAATGGCTATCATATCTATTTCATCTTTTTTTATTAGTTTTATTAGTTTTTCTTTTGCCCCTTCTACATCATTTTGTGGTGCTGTTGGATATACTGTTTCTGTATCTAATACTTTTCCTGTTTCGTCTATTACTGCTATTTTACAACCTGTTCTATATGCTGGGTCAAATCCCATAACTGTTTTTCCTTTTATTGGTGCTCCTAATAATAGTTGTTTTGCATTTTTTCCAAATACTTTTATTGCTTTGTCATCTGCTTTTTCTGTTAAATCACTTCTTATTTCTCTTTCTATTGATGGTTCTATTAGTCTTTTAAATGCATCTAATATGGTTGCTTTTAACATTTCTTCAAATTGTGTTTTTCCTTTTATAATGTCTCTTTCTATATATGCTATTATTTTATCTTCTGGCTTTTCTATTTTTACTTTTATTGCTTCTTCTTTTTCTCCTCTATTTATTGCTAGTATTCTATGACTTGGTATTTGATTGATTTTTTCTTTATAGTCATAATACATCTCATAATTTGTTTGTTCATCTTCTTTTGATGCTTTTGTTACTATATAGCCTTCTCTATAACAATATCCTTTTATCTTTTTTCTATATCTTGCATCATCTGATATGTTTTCTGCTATTATGTCTAATGCTCCTGCTATTGCTTCTTCTATTGAGTTTACTCCTTTTTCTTCGTCTATATATTGTTCTGCAATTTTATTTATGTCTTCTGTTTCTTCTTGTGTATAGATTATTATACTTAATGGTTCTAATCCTTTTGCTTTTGCAACTGTTGCTCTTGTTTTTTTCTTTTGCTTATATGGTCTATAAATATCTTCTACCTCTGCTAATGTAATTGCATTTTCTATTGCTGTTTCTAGTTCCTCTGTCATTTTTCCTTGTTCTTCAATAGATTTTTTTACTTCTTCTTTTCTGGTTTCTAGGTTTCTTAAATATGTAAGTCTTTCATTTAAGTTTCTTAAAGTTTCATCACTTAAACCACCTGTGACCTCTTTTCTATATCTCGCTATAAATGGTATTGTGTTTCCTTCGTCTATTAATTTTATTGTATTTTCTACTTGTGTATTTTTAATTTGTAATTCGTTTGCTATTGTTTGTATTATTTTTTCCATTCGTTTATCCCTCTCTTTTGAATATTTTTGTTTAATCTTCCTTAAAAATGTCTCTTTCTGAAAAGCAAGTAATCTGTATGACTCATAAAGCCAATTTTTGAATAATTTGAAACTGTGTCATTTTCATAAAAGCAATCACATAAATAATAATTTATCATTTAATCTAAATATTTCTTTATTTCGTTAATTATATTTTGAACCGATATTCCATTTTTCTTTAGCAATTCTTCAGGTTTAAAGTACGAATGGAATTCTTTAGATATTCCGTAATTTTTTACCAGCATATTACTTGTTCCATAGAATGATGCAATTGTTTGTCCATAACCTCCTATTAATTCCCCATCTTCTAAAGTAATAATTAATTTATGATTCTGTTTTAATGAATTCAGTAATTCTTCATCTAATCCAGTTAAAAATCGTGGATTAATTACTGTAATGTCTAAGCCTAATTCTTCTTTTACTTTTTTAGCCACTTCTATCGCTATAGGAAGTATTGGACCTACTGCAAAAATTGCAACAGTATTTCCACTTAATTCCACTTTATTTTTATTATATATAGAATAATCTGTGTTATCCTCTATCCCAGTAGAAATAAAGTTTTCTAGCACTCTTATTCCTATTGGGTGTTTTTTCTGAGTTGTTGCAAATTTGAACATTTGATTATATTCTTCTTTAGTTGTTGGTGCTAAATATATGAAATTTGGGATATGTGCAAACATTTGAATATCACATAAAGCAATATGCGTATTTGAATTTGGTCCATATACTCCTGGATGTAAAACTAACATTGTTGCAGGATTATCATTTAAGCATAAATCGTGAGACATTTGGTCGTAAGTTCTTTGAAAAAATGGTGCAAATGCTCCAAATACTGCTGTCCCACCATTTTTTGCAATGCCACTTGCCATTGCAACTGCATTTTCTTCTGCTATTCCTACATCTACAAATTGACCTCTTTTTGCATATTCTTCACGCACACCTTTAACAAATCCTAATCCAGCTGGTGTAGCTGCACTTATTACAACTGCCTTTTCATTTGTATCTAATAGTTTTTTTAAACTATCAAAAAGCGTTGTATCCTCTTTTACATCTAGTTCATTTTTTGAACTTCCATCTTCTATATTAAATGGTCCTCCTGAATGCCATGATTCCCTGTTTTCTTCTGCATATTTTAATCCTTTTCCTTTTATTGTATGAATATGAAGAACTATTGGATGGTCTATATTTCTAACACTTTCAAATAATTCTACTAATGATTTTATGTCATGTCCATTTTCTAAATATTTATAATCTAAGCCAAATGCTCTAAACATATTATTATAAAATGTTCCATTTGATTCTCTTAGCTCTTTTAAGTTCTTATATATTCCTCCATGATTTTCTGCAATACATTGTTCATTGTCATTTATAATAATTATTAGATTGTGATTATATTCTCCTGCATAATCTAGTCCCTCTAGTGCCTCTCCTCCTGAAAGAGAACCATCTCCAATAATTGCTATAATGTTTTCATTTTTTTTACTTACATCTCTTCCTTTTGCTAATCCTAAAGCTAAAGATATAGAAGTTGATGTATGTCCTATTGTAAACATATCATGTTCACTTTCTAATGGATTAGTATATCCTGTAACATCTCCAAAGTGTTCTGCATTTGTATATGCTTCTTTTCGCCCCGTTAATATTTTGTGTGGGTAGCATTGATGTGATACATCAAATACAAATTTATCTTTTGGTGAGTTAAAAACATAGTGCATTGCAACAGTAACTTCAACTATTCCAAGATTTGGTCCACTATGGCCTCCTACATTACTTATTCTATTAATTAATGCTTTTCTTGTTTCATTTGCCAATTCTTCTAATTCTTCTACCTTTAATTTCTTAATGTCCTCTGGACCATTTATTTTTTCTAAATACATTTTTATTCCTCCCATCTAAATTCATTCCCAAACCATGCTTAGCATACCTATTCCATTTCTTAATTTTATATTTTTACTCTCCTACTAAACTTTCTTTATAAATCTCTATTAATTTATCTATGAATAAGTCTTGTCTATAGTTATTTTTAGCATATTCAGCTAAATACTTAGAATCAAATTTAACTTCATCATTTAATATTTTAGAAATAGCATTTTCTAATTCTAAAGTATCTTCTTCTTTTATCAAGATACCGCCTTTATTATTTACAAAATTTGGTAATTCCCCCTTATTTGTAGCTACAACAGGTGTACCACATGCAATTGCTTCTAATGCAACTAACCCAAATGCCTCTTTTCTTGATGGTACAGCACAAACATCTGAAATATTATATATCTTTCTTAAGGTATCGTGATTTTGATTTCCTAAAAAAACTACATTTTTTAATTCTAATCCTTCTGCCATTTTTTTAAGATTATTTAGTTCTTCCCCATCACCTACAATTAAAGTTAATATATTTTCTTTTTCATAATTTTTAGCAGACTGTAATAATAAGTCCACACCTTTATTTTTCGCTAATCTTCCTGCAAAACATACTATTTTATCATATTTTTTGAATATTTGAAATTCTTTCAATACTTCTTCTTTACTATAATCTTCTTTATAAAATATTTTCTCATCATATCCATTTAATATAGTAACTACTTTTTCATTATTTTCTTTAAATATACTATTAATAATTTGTTTACTATTATTTGATATCGCAATTATTCTTTTACATCTATCTGTTACTTCATACATAATTTTATGAAATTTTGGCCAAACTTCATATCCCATAAGATCAGAGCCATGACAAGTTATTACAACTGGAATATTATAATCTAATGCTACATTTGATATAATCCATATATGTTGTGCATGTATAACATCTGGCTTAAATTCTAATATTTCTTCTTCTATTGCTTTTCTAAAAGCATCTCTATATTGTTGTAATTGTAAATCTGTCATATCACCAAATAATAAACTACTTCTAGGATGTGGATCAATGCAACCGAAATTAAAATCTAATTGTCCTTCAATTTCCTCTTTGTATTTAAAAAATACTGGATGTAATTTTATACCTTTTAAATCTGAAAAATAACTTGTATTTTCTGGACTTATAATACAAGTTTCATGTCCCCTTTTTTTTAAGCTTTTTGCAATATTTGCAACATAAACTCCACTTCCTGAACCTTGAAGCGGAAAATGATTTATTAATAAAATTTTCATTTTTGCACCTTTTCCTTTTATTTATAATTCAATATCGTATTTATTTTATCATATTTTGACAGATTTAGTCAATGGCTATATTTAACCATATTTTTATACAAAAATTCCTTAGGATAATAGATTGTTTAATATACTCCTAAGGAATTAATTTATATTTCTAATTATTTACTTTATCTACTCATCTCTCTATCTATAGTTGCTATCTCTGGTTCATCAATTTCACCTCTAATGAAAACATTTCTATTATACCCAATTTCCTCTCTAAGCATTTGTGTTAATTTTGGTTCAGTACAATATATCCTTTTTAATTCATGCTTAAATGCTATTTCATTGAATTTTGGAGCATTTAAAATAGCTTTTAGACTATCATATTGTTCTAAGTCCAGTGTAGAAGGACACCATGTTAATTTAATTTTATCTCCAAATACTTTCTTAAACTGTCTTGTTGCCCTACTACCATGAGTACATGTTGTTACAAGTATTGCTGTCTTAATCTGTAAACCTGTTTCTATTTCTTCTGAATCAAAAATATTCTTACAAAATTCGGCATTCTCTTGTGTAGTTGTTGACATTGCTTCTGTTAGAATATCTTCTGGATTTATTCCTACATCTTCTAAAAATTCGTCTGTTAACTTTTTTGTATGTTCTTGATAATCTTCATCATATTGTTCTTTAATAAGTGTTTCTGCTCCCCAATCTGCTTCTGTACGGTCATTCCATTCCTGTCCTTCTATCAATTCATTGTTCATATAGTCCTCTAGTGATTTAGGATGCATAATAGCTTTTTTATCCCTATCTTTACCTATACCCCCTGTAAATATTATTTTTTTGACAATCCCTAATTTATATAATTCAAATGCTTTTATGGCTCTTTCTCTAGTAGTTGGTAACCCAATATTTCCTAAAACTATAGCTATATCTGCTTTATTTTCACTTGCATTTTCATCTTTTGCTAAATCTGTTATATTATTTCCTATTACAAAATCAAAAAGTTCTTCTGGTGTTAATTCATTACCATCTGGAGTTTTAATACTCTTTATATCTTTTGAATTATCTATCCATGTCAAATGCCTTGTTACTGTATCTCCGTTTTTAATTTCCTTTATTTTCTTATCTTTGTCTGCTTTAAGTCTTTCTTCATCTATATAATTTGGATCTTCATTGTCAATTATTAATTGTGATAGTTTGTATGTTTTTTGCATTATATCTTCCTCCTTTTATTAATTTATCTTTCACTATTGTTTTTATTATAACATATAACATCAAAATTGCAATATATTTTTGTCACCTAAACTGTAACAGGTTACTGTATAATGGTTTTATTATATAAATTTGTGTTTGTGGGGAGGATGAATTTTTAGGTGAATTTAAAATTGTAGAGAGATGTAGGGGCGATTAGCAATCGCCCGTTCTAACAAAGGCTTGCTAAAAAACTTATATTCTTAAGCATGTTCTTCGAAGGGCGGGCGATTAATAATCGCCCCTACAACGTATATTTATAATTTTGTATAAATTTAAAAACATATAATCATCCCCACAACCCCCAATTTATGTAATTAGCCCCATTATCTAGTAACTGTAACAGGGATGCCCCTACATTTATGCAATATTTTATAATTAACAAATTTTATCATACCAACAACTCCCAATTTAGGTATATCCCAATTTCCATATGTTGTAGAATAATATCAAAGACACGATTTACTCGTGTCCTTATTTACAAAATCTATGATTTCCTATTGTTACAGTCATTGGTCTTGACCATATCCAAGCACTTGTTGCTGTGTTTGGATTAAAGTAATATATTGCTCCATATGATGGATCCCATCCATTTAGTGCGTCTTGTGCTGCTTTTCTTGCTGTTGAGTCTGGTGTTAAGTTTATTTGTCCATCACTTACTGCATCAAATGCTCCTCTTTCATATATTACTCCTGATATTGTATTTGGAAAAGATGAGCTTCTTACTCTATTTAGTACTACCGCTGCTACTGCTACTTGTCCTGTATATGTTTCTCCTCTTGCTTCTGAATATACTAGTCTACTTAATAGGTTTAGATTATTGTTGCTTGAGGTTGAACTTCCTCCTCCACTTGATGAACTACTCATTATTCCCATTGCATTTAACGTTTTGGTTCCTGCTATTCCATCTACGGTAAGTCCATTTGACCTTTGGAAATACTTTACTGCTGCTAGTGTTTGGCTTCCATATATTCCATCTACATTTCCATTATAATATCCCCATCTCTTTAGTTTTGTTTGTATTTGACTTACTTCTGTTCCTCTTGAACCATATCTTGATAATGCTATACTATTTGTTTCAAATACTATTAATATTAAAGTTATTACTAATACAATTAGAAGTATTATTGATTTATTTCTTCTCAGTTTCATATTTGTCTCCTTTTATATTAAAATAAAAAAACGAATTTTAAGAATTGCTAAGCGGTAGGAACCGCAAAGCAATTCTAATAATCCGCATAATTATCTTCTATGGAAATTTATCATACTATGATAAATTTCCTAGAATATAAATAACCTTATTTAGATTTATTTTTTTCCAAATAAGGTTTTTTTATTCATTTTTTTAGAAAATTCCTTCTATATTTCCATTTTTATCAATGTCTATTGCTTCTGAGGCTGGTATTTTTGGTAGTCCTGGCATTGTCATTATTTTTCCTGTGATTATTACTATGAAACCTGCTCCTGCTTTTAATATAACTTCTTGTACATGTATGTTAAATGGCTCTTTACATTCTAGATTAGTTGCATCATCTGAGAATGAATATTGCGTTTTTGCAATACATATTGGTAATTTTGCATATCCTATATTTTCTATTTGTTTTATACTTTTTATTGCTTCTTCTGAAAATTCTACATCTTGTGCCCCATATATTTTACATGCTATGTCTTTAACTTTTTGTTCTATACTTTCTTCTAAATTATAGATATAATTTAGTTCTTTTTCTTCTTCGCATAATTTTACTATCTTTTGGGCTAAGTCTTCTGCTCCTGCTCCTCCTTTTGCCCATGCCTCAACTAGGCTCATTTCTATTCCTTTTTCTTTTAGTGTGTTTTGCAATAAATTTAATTCTTCTTCTGAGTCATCTGTAAATCTATTTATTGCTACTATTACATTTAATCCAAATTTATTTTTTATGTTATCTACATGTTTTAATAGATTTTCCATTCCATTTTTTAATGCTTCTATATTTTGTTTTGTTATATCTTCTTTTGATACTCCTCCATGATATTTTAATGCTTTTAATGTGGCAACACATACTACTGCATTTGGCTTTATTCCTGCTACTCTACATTTTATGTCTAAGAATTTTTCTGCACCTAAATCTGCACCAAATCCTGCTTCTGTTACTGTATAATCTGCTAATTTTAGTGCTAGCTTTGTTGCTTTTATTGAATTACATCCATGTGCAATGTTTGCAAATGGTCCTCCATGTATTAATGCTGGTGTATGTTCTAAGGTTTGTACTAAGTTTGGTTTTATTGCGTCTTTTAATAATACTGTTAGAGCTCCTTCTGCTTTTAAGTCTTTTGCATATATTGGCTTGTCCTCATTATTATATCCTATAATTATATTTCCAATTCTTTTTCTTAAGTCATTTATATCTGTTGCTAGACATAGTATTGCCATAATTTCTGATGCAACTGTTATGTCAAATCCATCTTCTCTTGGTACTATATTTTTTTCTCCTGATAAACCACATTCAATTTTTCTTAATTGTCTATCATTTAAGTCTACACATCTTTTCCAAAGAATTTTCTTAAATCCTAGTTCATTTCCAAAGTAAATATGATTATCTATTAATGCTGATAATAAATTATTTGCAGATGTTATTGCATGTATGTCTCCTGTAAAATGTAAGTTTATGTCTTCCATTGGTGCTACTTGAACATGTCCTCCTCCTGTAGCTCCACCTTTTATTCCAAAAACTGGTCCTAGTGAGGGTTCTCTAAGTGCTAATATTGATTTTTTTCCTATATATGATAATCCGTCTGCAAGTCCAATTGATACTGTAGTTTTTCCTTCTCCTAATGGTGTTGGATTTATTGCTGTTACTAATATTAGTTTTCCATTTTCTTTATTTTTTACTTTTTCATAAGTATTCTCCGAAATTTTTGCTTTATATTTTCCATATGTTTCTAAATCCTCTTCATTAATTTCAAGCTTCTCTGCTATTTTTGTTATATTTAATAATTCTACATTTCTTGCAATTTCTATATCTGTCATATTTTTTCCTCCCTAATTATATTAATTCTAATGTTTATGTATATTTTTTAATGTGTCCATCCATAAAAGTTGGAAAAGAATTGTTACCAATTATTTTTCAACGAAATTAAAAGATGGGCAATTTGTACAAATTGCCCAGGCGTTCGACTTATATTTCAATTAATTTACACTGTGTTAATTCACATATCGCCAGTAAATTAATGTTTTATTATATTAGGATTTATTATTCAGCTTCTGTTGCTGTAGTTGTACCTTGATATTCTGCCTTTCCGAAACCTAATATACATATAAATATTGGTTGTAAGAAGAATAATCCAGCAGCAAAACCATTACCCATTCCAAATGATTTTGATAGGTTAATTGCTAAATAAATTTGTAATCCTAACATTACTAGCCATCCTACAACAGGAATGAAAGATAATAAATAGCAAAGTATTAACCATGGTGATAATCCTGCAATTTTAAATAGAATTACTAAGTTATAAATTGGAATTAAACATTTCCATCCAGCTTCTCCAGCTTTTGTAAACATTTTCCACATACCAACTAATTCAACAACAGCTATAGCTAAAATTATTATACTATATACAGCTAAAACTCCTCCAGCAGCTGCTGCAACTGCTTCCATATCTGCTGATGAATAATATGATGATGATGAATATGAATTGTACATTATAAAGTCTCCCCTTTCTTTTTATGTGGCTTTATCTAACCACCTTCGACATAATTTTACATATAAAAATTGATTTTGTCAATATTTTTTTGAATATTATTCAAGCTTTTTAGAAGATTATTCCAGCTATTATTCCAATTAATGCTCCTACAAACACCTGTGTTGGTGTATGCCCTAATACTTCTACTAATTTTTCTTGAACTTGTAACCCAGAAAGTCCTGGTGTATTTATTATTTTATTTAACAGTTGTGCTTGTTTTCCTGCTGCTCTTCTTACACCTGCTGCATCATACATAACTATACATGCAAATATTAGTGATAAAGCAAATATTGGAGAATTAAATCCTTCACTTTTTCCTATTAAAGTGGCTAAAGATGTTACAACTGCTGAATGTGAGCTTGGCATACCTCCTGCTCCTAGAATTCTTTTAAAATTAAACTTTTTTGTAGTTATTAAGTCCCACGCAACTTTAAAGCTTTGTATTGCAAGCCATAATAATATAGGTATTGCTATATATTTATTGCCAAAAAAACTCTGTATTCCTTCCATTTTTCTTCCTTCCTAATTAATTTTCTTCCTGTGTTTCATATTTATTCTCTTCTAGTTTACCATCATTTTCTATTAATATTGTTATTTTTTTCTCTGCTTCGTCTAATATTTTTGTGCATTCTTTTGAAATTTTCATTCCTTCTTCAAATTTTTTCATACTTTCGTCCAAGTTTAAGTCCCCATTTTCTAACTCTTTAGCAATTTGTTCTAATTCTTTCATTTTATCTTCAAAATTTGATTTTCCTGACATTTTTTAACTATCCTTTCTGTTTTTAGTATGTATAAAGATATTTTTAGATTAATATAATTTATATGATTTTAGCATTTTTATCTCCATCTTTAAATTTTAAATTGATTATATCGTCTTTTTCTATATTTTCTGCTGAATTTATGATTTTTCCATTATTAAATGTAGCTATACAATATCCTCTTGTTAATGTTTTTAATGGGCTTAATGCATCTAATTTTGATATTAAACTTACAGCTTCATTTTTACTTCTACTTATTTTTTTAGTTATGCTTAAATATAATTTTTGATTGAATATATCAATTTTTATATATCTTTCGTTTATTTTTTGTAATGGTTCTGAAAATGATTTACTCTTTATACATTTTTCATATCTTAATTTCATTATTTCTATTTTCTTTTTTAAGTCTAGTTTATACCTTCTTTGATATTCTCTAATTTTCTCATATATTTCGTCTATCTCTGGAATAGCTAATTCTGCTGCAGCAGATGGAGTTGGAGCTCTCAAATCTGCTACAAAGTCTGCTATTGTAAAATCAGTTTCATGTCCTACAGATGATATTACTGGTATTTTTGATCTATAAATTGCTCTTGCAACAATTTCTTCATTAAAAGGCCACAAGTCTTCTAGTGAACCTCCTCCACGAGCTAATATTAAAACATCTGCAATTTCATTTTCATTTGCTAATTCTATTGCTTTTGCAATTTTTTCACTTGCTCCTTCCCCTTGTACTGGTACAGGTAAAAGCCTTATATATACATTTGGGTTTCTTCTTGTTGAAACATTTATAATGTCTCTTATTACTGCACCTGTCTGAGAAGTTAGCACTCCAATTATTCTTGGCATATATGGTATCTTTTTTTTATAGGCTTTGTTAAATAATCCTTCTGCTTCTAATTTATTTTTTAATTCATTATATTTTGTATACAAATCACCTAGTCCATCCTCTTGCATTGCTTTACAGTAAATCTGATAAACTCCATCTCTTTCAAATACTGATACAGTTCCTAGTATTCTTACTTTCATTCCATCTTTAGGTACAAAATTTAGGTTTGAAGTATAAGATTTAAACATAATACACTTTATAAGAGAGTTTTCATCTTTTAGTGTAAAATACATATGACCTGTATAATGATGTTTAAAATTTGATATTTCACCTTTTACTAAGACATTGTTTAAATACTCATCTTCATCAATTCTGTTTTTTATGTATTGATTTAATTTTGTTACTGTTATTGCTTCATATTTCATTTTCTTTCCTTCTTACGATATATATTAAAAGGGCACAGTGGTTTCGCTGTTCTATGTATTCTGTTTTACAATACTGGCTAGTACCCCATTTACAAACATTTTTGAATTGTCGTCTCCATATGTTTTTGCTAGTTCTACAGCTTCATTAATTACTACTTTAAATGGAATATCTGTATTTTTTAGTTCATATATTGCTAATTTTAAAATGACTAAATCAATTTTTGAAATTCTTTCTATTGTCCATTTCTCTGCTAAATTATCTGATATCAATTTAGATATTTTTTCCTTTTCTTTTAATATTCCATTTACTGTGTTTTTCATATAGTCTATATCTTGTATTTCAACAATTGCATTTTCTTCTATGTAAGAATTTATTATGTCATCAGTTTCATCTTTACAAAATTCTAAACTATATAGTAATTTAAAAGTTTCTTCTCTTAATTTTGACCTGTTCATTGCTCTTTCCCTTTCTACTATTCATCTTCATATTCGTATTCATCGTTTTCTTCTGCTTTTTGTGGGATATTAATTATGTTCTTAATTTTAATATTTACTTCATTTACATCTAATTCTGTAGCTTTTTTTATAACTTCTTTAATTCTAGATTGTAAGTTTTCATTTAAGTCTCTTATTACTGTATTTTGTAATATTTGTAGTTCTACTACAATTTTAATATCATTATTATCTATTATTACTTTAGTTCTTTCATCTTGAATATTATCATAATTATTTACTACACTGTTTGCAAGTCTTTCTATTGTTTCTTTTGAGATTAAAAGTTTTCCATCCTCGTTTTCTATTAAAACTCCTTCACCCATTTTATCTTTTCTTTTTGTTTCTACTAAATCAATTTTATCTCTTGAATTCTTAAATAACATTGCTTTTATTGATAGTATTATAAATACCACACTTATACCGAATACTATATTGTATGCTACATTATTATTTAACATGTCTTTTATTATATATATAATTGTTTCTATTTTAGCCCAGCCAAATATTAATAGTATTACTATTATTGATTCTATTAATATTATTAAAGAGTATATGTTTAATATTATTTTATCTATTATTTTCATTGTTTCCACCTTCTATATATGTTTTTGGGCACGATATTCAGTCGTGCCCCTTTATTTGACTTTATTCTTTTGGTTGGCTTTCTGGTTTTTCTTCTATTTTTGATATTTTTTCTTGTGGTGTTTGTACACCTTGAACATGTACATTTACAGCTACAACATCTAATCCTGTCATTTCTTTAACTGATTTTTTTATTCTACTTTGTATTTCAAATGCTACATCTGGTATTCTTGAACCATATTCTACTATAATGTTTACATCTATTTTAGTTTCTTTACCTGCAACTTCTACTTTTATTCCTTTAGCCAAATTTTTCTTACCACTTAGAGCTTCTGTAATTCCTCCTGCAAATCCTTTTGCCATTCCTGCTACTCCTTGTACATCTGAAACTGCAACTCCTGCAATTACTGCAACAACGTCTTCTGAAATTTCAACTCCTGTATCATTATTTTCTTCTTCAACTTCTACTTCATTTATTATTAATTCTTCTTTTTTCTCTTCTTCATTTTCCATATTATTTATCCTCCTAAAAAATTTTATAGTACAAGTATATCAATTTATGCTCGATTTTACAACTGTTTTTGAAAAATTTTATTAATTTCTAGTTACTGTATAATGGTTTTATTATATAAATGCCAATTTATGTAATTAGCCCCATTATCTAGTAACAATTTCTATAATTTGAAAAGCGCTGGCACCCTTAAAACTGGGCACCAGCACTTTTCTACTCAATATACATGTCGCTTAGTCTTAATCGTAAGTAGATTAAGCCCTCACACCCCCCATCAATTACTTCGGGGGCTCTAAGAAGATACTTTCCTAATTTTTTCTGCATCGTTTTGGTCAGTTCTCCTTTGGCATATTTTGTTGCTTCTTCTTTTGTAGCAAACTCTTCACCTATGCCGAATTTAATAGGTTCGTACTTGTTTTTCATTATTTTTCCTTTCTATTCTACTAAATCCAGTTTGGATTGCCAATTGTTACTTTTATATTCTACTACATCTTTCTACTTTTTGCAAGCATATTTTTACGCTATGTAAAATATTGATGATACAATTGTTAATACTGCAAATGCTATTGCTAATATTATTGTCCATCTTTTCATTTTACCTTCTTTTGTTTTTCCTTTATTTTGGTCATAGAAATTATTTGTTGATGAACCTGTAATTGTTCCTGATGCTCCTGATTCATCTTTATTTTGAATTAATGTTAATACTATTAATGCAACACAAACTAATGCATAAATTGCTAAAGATACATATTTTAATACTGTCATGTTTAATACACCCTTTCTTATTCATTTGTCAGAAGATTTATGGCTTTGCCATTTTCTCTTTTACTATTTGAGCTTTCAAATATTAGTGAAATTCTCAATTCATATTACTTTGTTATTCTAGCACACTTTTTTATAAAATGCAAACTTTTTTTTCAAAAGTCTTGTATTTTTTTGTTTTTTATGTTAGACTATTACTTAGTCAGTTTATTTTACAGTTATTGGAGGTGCAATTTAAATGGCAAAATGTGCAATTTGTGATAAAACAGTAAGTAATCGGTAATCAAATAAGTATAGCTCGTTCTCATGTAAGCCGTAGAGCTCCTAGAACTTGGAAACCAAATTTAAGAACTGTTACTACTATGGTTAATGGGCAACCTAAAAAAATTAAGGTTTGTGCAAAATGTTTACGTGCTGGAAAAGTTAAAAGAGTATAAAATAAAGATGACTGTTAGTAGTCATCTTTATTTTAAGTAGGGGCACATTACATGTGCCCTTTTATATAATTTCTATAAATGTACTCTACATTAAAAATTATCTTATGTAATATGCTATAAAATTAGTCTTTAATACCAAATATTAGTTTAACAAATCCTCTTAAAAATTTAGGGACTTTTTTTACAACTATAGTCATTTTATCACTCCTCTCTAACTTTCATATAAACAATAATCAAGTTATAAAATAATTTTTATTTGGCTAGGCGTGTGAATGAGATATTCTCTGAGGCAATGAAGCGAATGAAAGTATAAAGTAATAAATTAATTTATTTAATTTTATACTTTCGTGAGCAACGTGTGGAAAATTCGCAAAGCGAATTTTACTCTGTTTGCACGTTGATGAGAAATCGACTGAGCAACAACAACGCCAGATAGAAATTATTTTGTGACTAGCATGAAAGCCATATTAAACCAACTATAACAACTGCAACCCCTATTATAAATAGCCAGCCAGTTATTGGAAGTAATAAAACTAGTAAAACTCCTAATCCAAATCCAATCATACAAACTGCTAAGGTTTTCTTTAAAAATTTTAACATATTTCTCTTTCCTTCCTGAGGTATGATTATCTATTAGACATTTTCTCGACTAAATTCGAGTAAAACTTCTTTATTACCTCCTTGATATATATTATATTACATTTACATAAATACGTTACAAATTTTAAAATATTTGACATCTCACCTCATTTATTTCAATCTCATCTGCCTAGTGATATAACAATTATTTTAAAATTAAATTTTCTATAAAGAAAGGATATTTAATTATGAAGACTAATTATATTGAATTGATTGATATTTTAAAGGATACATATCCAGATGCTACATGTAGTTTGGATTTTACTAATCCTTTTGAGTTAGTAGTCTCTGTTATGCTTTCTGCTCAATGTACTGATGAAAGGGTTAATAAAACCACCCCTTCTCTTTTTAAGGAATATAATACTCCTGAAGATTTTTCGAATATTGATTTACCTATACTAGAAAATTATATACATCCTTGTGGTTTTTATAAAACTAAAGCTAAAAACATTAAGGCTTGTGCTAGAAAAATTGTTTCTGATTTTTATGGAATTGTTCCTCAGAATATGGAGGATTTATTGACTTTACCTGGTATTGGTAGAAAAAGTGCTAATGTTATTCTTCTTGAAGTTTTTGGAATTGCAAATGGTGTTGCTGTTGATACTCATTGTAAAAGAATTTCAAATAAAATAGGACTTTCTTCCCATACAGACCCTTTAAAAATAGAACAAGATTTAATAAAAATTTTTCCTAAGGAATGTTTAAAAGATGTTAATCATTTATTTGTATGGCATGGAAGAAATACCTGTACTGCTAGAAATCCTAAATGCAATACATGCACAATTAAAAAATTTTGCAAAACTTGGAATAATTCTCAAAAAATTTAATATACTATTTATCTGAGGTGATAGTCTTGACAAATATAAATTGTTCTTCTAATTGTGTCTATCAAAAAAATGGTAAATGCTGCTTTGAAAATGTATCTACTCAAAAAATCACTCCCAATTTAAATTGTGCTTACTTTTTCGAGCAAAATACAAAAAAATAGGATCCATCTTCTGAATCCTATTTTTTCACATTTTATTCTTCGACAGCAGGTTGTTTTGGAGTTTTTTCTTTCTCTTTTTTAGCTATTATATTTCTTATTATTAATCCTATTCCTGTTGTAAGTATAATAAAGTTACATAGTCCACCGATATATGGTAATTTTTGTAATATCCATACACATAGTGCTATTAACATTAGTAAACATATTTCTAATACTTTATTATTTTTAGCTACTTCTATCTTATCTTTTAATATTCCTGTTATTGAAATTGAAAATATTGCTGAACTAATATATATAATTATAGTCATCATTAACCATGCAATTATACTTATTGGCATTCCTATTGATGTAAATAGTAACATTATAGATATTATAAATGCTATAAATATTACTGCCCAAGTTACTAATCCAACTACAAATGCTATTATAGATTTTTCTTTTAAGTCTTTTGTAATAGCTTCTGTAAATCTTGGTGATAATAATTTTAGTACGAAATATATTACAAGTGCATATATAATTGAAGTAACTGCACTAAATGCATAATCTTTTATTTTTTCAGCAAATGTAATTTCTACAGAGGTCTCTTCTTCTAATTTAAAGTTTATTTCACCATATGTTACAACATCTTTTAAACCTTCTATTTCTTTTCCACTTGTATAATTGAAATCTCCTCCTAATAATACTGATGTTTTTTCATCTTTTACATCAATATTATGTGCTGTTAAGTATATATCTCTATAAACTGTTCCTCTTAATTTTACATCTGTTGCAACTATTTTAATATCTCTACTAATATATGCTTTTTCCATTAGTTCAAATTTTTCAGATGCACTGTATATATCATATATTGTACCATTTACTTTTACTTCTTGTGCAAATACATATAATGAGTCTTCTACATATGCTCTATCCGAAAATTCAACTGTTCCATTTGCAAAAATGAATACTGAACCTTTTACTTCTCCTGTAAATTTTACATCTCCATTTACAATAATATATGCATTTCCATCAATTAGTTTATCCATCTCATAGTCTGTATCTTCAAATACATATAAATCCGAATATGTTATATCATAATTTGGTAAATTATTTGTTCCTGAATCACTATCACCTTCTGGAATGAGCTCAGATATTGGCATTGTTCCATCTTCTTCTGGTGCAGGTTCAGATATTGGCATTATCCCTTCTTCTGTTGATGTTCTAGGTTGAATTTCTTTTGCAAAACAAAATGTACCTAATGTAGATACTAAAAGTATTAAAGTCATTAATACTACGCTAATTTTCTTTCTCATTTAATTCTCTCCTTTTTATATTCTTCTCTTGTCTTAAAACTTGATAAAAATATATTATCATAATGTTAACCTTTTTGCAAGTTTTTTATAAAATATATTTTTTTAAAAAGTCTGCTACTCCCTCTTCTTCATTTGATAATGTAATATAGTCAGCAATTTTTTTTAATTCTTCATCTGCATTTTTCATTGCTACTGTGTTTCCACAGCTTTCAAACATTGTTATATCATTAATTCTATCTCCAAAACATATAGTTTCTTCTTTTTTTATATTCATTGATTTTAAGAATTTATTTATTGCTGTTCCTTTATCTACAAATTTGTTGTTTATAAATATGTAATATGGTTCTTTAGAGTTCACTTCTTTTTTTATATAGTCTTTACTATAATTGGCTATTTTTAGATTTTCTTTTAATGCTATATATCCTTCACATTCTTTCATATCATAATAGTTATTACTATTAATTATTATTTGAAAGATATCTACATTTTTTATTTCTTTTATATTTCTTATTATAGTTCTATTTGTATACATATTACTACAAAATATATTATTTCCAATTTGTTCTTTTTCTATGTTTAATACTAATTCTAAGTTGTGTTTATTACAATACTCCCAAAGTTCCTCTATTTCACTATATCCTATACTATTTTTATAGAAATTAGTATTGGTTTTACAATTATATATTTGTGCTCCATTTGATGAAATAGTATAATCTGAGGCACGTACATCTTTGCTATATTTACATACATCCCTATTGCTTCTTCCTGAACATAATATAACATAAATGCCTTTATCTTTTATAGCTTTAATTGGAATTTTTGTTGCTTCTGTTATTTGTTTAGTACTATTTGTGAGTGTTCCATCAACATCTAAAAATACAGCTTTAATATTTTTTAAATTTCCCATATTTTCTGGTCTCCCATTTTATAACATCTCTAATTATTTTAACATATTTTTAGACATCTTGTAAATCATTATTTTATAAAATCACATCTCTTTTTAATTTATTGTTTTGTATTATTCCTATTCCTATAAATTTTTCTTTTTCATCATATATCCTATATGTTCCATCTTTATGGTTAGAGTTTATTTTTACCCCATTTAAAAATACATCTAATTGCTTTTTATTTATTGATATTTTTTCTTTTTTTTCTAATACTTTTTCTATACTTATTATTTTCTCTTTTAAAAATTTCACATCATTTTTATTGTTTTTTAATTCTTGTATTTTTATGGATTCATTTATATTGAATTCTCCAACTTGAATTCGATTAAGTTCTTTCATATATCCAATTGTTCCCAATTTTTTAGCTATATCTTCACATAAAGTTCTTATATATGTACCTTTTGAACATTCAATTCTAATTTCTATTTGGTTATTCTGAATATCAATTTTATTTAATTCTAAATTATAAATTTCTATGTTCCTTACCGGAACTTCTATCTTCTCACCTTTTCTTGCATAATCATATAATTTTTTTCCGTTTACTTTTATCGCTGAATACATTGGTGGTATTTGAGTTTGCTTACCTTTAAATGATTTAAGAGTTTTATTTATATTTTCTTCTAATAATATATTTTTATTTATTTTACTAGTTTCTAAAACTTTACCTTCTCCATCAGCAGTGTCTGTTTTTATTCCTAATTGCAAAGTAGCCTCATATATTTTATCATGATTTACTAGGTATTTGGATATTTTAGTTCCTTTTCCTATTAAAATGGGTAATACCCCTGTTGCATTAGGGTCTAATGTTCCTGTATGTCCTACCTTTTCATTTAATGTATGTTTTACTATTTGAACTACATCGTTTGAGGTATATTCTTTTTCTTTATTTATTATTATTATTCCATCCATGTTTTTTCCTTAATACTATTCTAGATATGTTTTTACACGACTGATCATCTTTTCTTTGGCTTCTTCTAAAGTCATATTCATTGTACATCCTGCTGCTTTTTCATGTCCTCCACCTGCAAACATTATACATATATCTGATACATTTACATAGTCTTTTGAACGAAGTGATGCCTTATATTCTCCTTCTTCTATTTCTCTTAAAAATATTGAAACTTCAACTCCTTCAACATCTCTACCAAATTCTACTAATCCTTCATGGTCTCCTTCTTCTGCATTAACTTCTTCTATGTCTTGTTTTGTTATATATGTGAATGTTATTTTTCCATCTTCTAAAAATTCCATTCTGTCTATTACCTTTTTTGTAAGTAAAAAGTTTGCTTTACTTTTTGTTTGTAATACTCTTTTATATGTATCAGATACTTTTACACCTTTTCTTAATAATTCAGCTACAAATTCAAAGGTTTCGGTTGTTACTCCATCATATTTAAATCCACCAGTATCTGTTATTATTCCTGTTAATATGCATGTTCCAATTTCTTTGTCTATTTCTATTCCCAATTTTCTTAATACTATTATTAAGATTTGGGCACATGCTGGTGCAACAGGATCTACATAGTTGAAATCTGCAAACATTTTGTTGCTTCCATGATGGTCTATACATATTGTTGTTTTTGCTTCTTCAAAATATGGCTCATACCCTTTTAATCTCTTTGTGTCTGTACAGTCTAACGCTATTGCTAAATCATATTTTATGTCTCTTCCTTCTGTTTTTATTTCATTTGCACTTGGTAAAAAGTTAAATACTCTAGAATGCGTTGGCATAACTATGTCTACGTCTTTTCCTATACTTTTTAAGGCTAAGTACATTGCTAGACTGCTTCCGATTGCATCTCCATCTGGTGTCTCATGGGTTTCTATTAATATAGTATTTGCATTTTCGATTTCTCTCTTTATGTCATCTAATGTCATTGTTATTCTCCTTTTATATGATATTTAGAAGGGGCATTTGCCCCTATATTTATTCATCTTTGTTTTTAGGTTTCTCGGGTAATATTTCTTTTAAAATTTTGTCAATTCTTTCTCCATATTCTATTGAATCATCTAATACAAATATTATTTCTGGTGTTATTCTTAGGTTTATCCTTTTAGCAACTTCTGTTCTGACAAATCCTGATGATTTTTTTAGTGCTGATAAAGTTTCTTTTGTGTCTTTTGAGTTTAATATGCTAACATATATTTGCGCATATTTTAAGTCTGGCGTAATTTTTGCTTTTGTTACACTTATTAGCCCTGTTATGTTAGGGTTTTTTAGGTCATATGATATTATATTGCTTATTTCTTTTTTTAATTCCTCATCTATACGACCTAGTCTATTTGAATTTTTATTCATGTTTGTTTCCTTTCATTATAGTTAAATTTTATTATATTTTGTAAATATAGACGCATCTATACTACATTCATAATTAATAAATTTGAGAAATTATTTGAGTGAAATTGAGGTTAGAAAATGTTATAATTTCAATTATAGGGAATCTCGAGCCTGTCGAGAGGGCGCTGTAATTGAAATTATTACATTCTCTCCGAAATTGAGAGGGATAGAATTTCGAGAATTTATTAATTATGAATGTATTGACCTCTTGAGGCGGACGCCCAAAGTGCGCCCCTACATTTCATTCGCTTATTTACCAAGACTCTTTTTGGTTTCTTCCATTTTGAAAATTTCTAATGTATCTCCTTCTATAATATCATTATATTTTTCTATTTGTAGTCCGCATTCATATCCTTCTGTTACTTCTTTTACGTCGTCTTTGAATCTTTTTAGCGATTCTAGTTTTCCTTCATGTATTACTACATTGTCTCTTATTACTCTTACTCCTGCATGACGTTCTATTTTTCCACTTGTTACATAACATCCTGCAATTGAGCCTAATGAGCTTACTTTGAATATTTGACGAATTTCTGCATTTCCTATTACTTTTTCTTCGAATTTTGGATCTAACATTCCTGTCATGGCATCTTTTACATCTTCAATTGCATTGTATATTACTGAATATGTCTTTATTTCAATTTCTTCTTTTTCTGCTGCTATTTTTGCTAGTGGCTCTGGTCTTACATTAAATGCTATGATAATTGCATGTGCAACTTTTGCTAAGGTTATATCTGATTCTGTTACTCCACCAACGTTTGCATGTATTACTTTTACTTTTACTTCTTCATTAGATAACTTTTCTAAACTTGATTGTACTGCTTCTACTGAACCTTGTAAGTCTGCTTTTACTATTAAGTTTAATTCTTTTAGCTTTCCTTTTTCAATTTGGCTAAATAAGTCGTTTAATGATAATTTTGAAATTGAATTTATTGATTTTTCTCTCGCTTGACGTTTTCTCTTTTCTATTAAGTGTTTTGCTGTTTTTTCATCATCTACTTCATAGAAAATTTCTCCTGCCTCTGGTACCTCTGTTAATCCTAAAACTTCTACTGGTGTTGATGGTCCAGCTTTCTTTACTTTCTTTCCATATTCATTTGTCATTGCTTTAATTTTACCAATTACAGAACCAACTACTATCATGTCACCCGTATCTAATGTACCACGTTGTACAAGCATTGTTGCAAGTGGTCCTCTAGTTTTGTCTAGTCTTGCTTCTATTACAGTACCTTTAGATTGTTTATTAGGGTTTGCTTTTAATTCTTGCATATCTGCTACTAATAATACCATTTCTAGTAATCCATCTATGTTTATTCTTTTCTTTGCTGAAATTTCAACAAATACTGTGTTTCCTCCCCATTCTTCTGGTACTAACTCATATTTCATTAATTCTTCTTTTACTTTTTGTGGATTAGCACCTTCTACATCAATTTTATTAATTGCAACTATTATAGGAATTCCTGCTGATTTTGCGTGGTTTATGGCTTCAACAGTTTGAGGCATTACTCCATCATTTGCTGCAACTACTAATATTGCAATATCTGTTACTTGTGCTCCTCTTGCTCTCATTCCAGTAAATGCTTCATGTCCTGGCGTGTCTAAAAATGTTATTTCTCTACCATTAACCATTACTTTATAAGCACCTATTTTTTGGGTAATTCCACCTGCTTCTCCTTCTATTACATTAGTTTGTCTAATAGCGTCTAGAAGTGATGTTTTACCATGGTCTACATGACCCATAACTACTATAACTGGTGGACGTGTTATCATTTCTTCTGGTTTATCTTCTGTATCATCAAATAGTATTTCCTCATCTGTTATTATTTCTTTTTTCTTTGCTGTTATTCCAAATTCTCCTGCTATTAAGAATGCTGTATCAAAATCAATATCATTATTTATTGTTGCCATTATTCCATAATTTAATAATTTTTTTATAACGTCTCCTGATGTTTTTTTCATTTCTACTGCTAAATCTTTTACTGTAATTGATTCTGGTATTGTTATTTCTGTTAGCTCAAAGATTTTTTGTTTGTTTCTTTCTTCTTGATTACTGTTTTTCTTCTTGTTTTTCTTCTCTCTTCTCTTACTTAGATCGTAATAATCTAGCATTCCGCCTTCTTGGTCATCAAACATGTTTGATAATCTATTTGTCTGTTTTAAATCTTTTAGTTTTCCACTATCAAAGTTTTCATTACCATTGATTTTTCTTGATTTAGCATTCTTTTTAGCTTTTGTCTCATCTGTTTTAATTGTTTTTTGCTTGTTTTTATTATACTCTCTAGTAATTTCTTTTTCTCCAAAATCTGTCTCCATGATATTTTTTATATTTTTTTCAATTCCTTTTTCATCAAGTGCTCTATTATTTCTAAATCCGTTATTATTATTGGTCCTATTATAATTATTATTTCTATTGAAACCATTATTTTGATATCTATTTCCAGTATTGCTTCCATTTCTATCAAAATTTCTGCTATTGTTCCTGTTTCCATAGCTTTGATTGTTATTGTTTCGATCTTGGTAATTGTTATTTCTATTAAATCCATTACTTTGGTTTCTTCTATCATTGTTGTTTTTATCAAAGTTTCTATTGTTTCTGTTTGCATAATTTCTACTATTATTTCTCTCAAAATTTTTCTCGTTGTTCATGTTTTTATGAATATTTTCAGTAGTCTTCTTTGTTACAATTTCTTTATGTTCTTCAGAAACTTTTGGGGGCTCTATTTCTTTCTTCTCTTCTTTAACTTCAGGTACTAATTTTATTTTTTCTGTTTTATCTACTTCTTTTTTTACTTCTTCTTGTGTAACTGTATCCACTTTTTTCTTTTTATTTAATCCAAAAAGTTCACTCACTGTCATAGGTTTTGTTGGTTTATTTCTATATACAATGTTGTAATTATTATTCTTTCTCTCTACAACTTTTCCAGCTTCTTTCTTAATTTTCTCAACAGTAACATTATCTTCTTTATTACTTTCCTCTTCTTCTGAAATTATTACTGCTCTCCTGATGATTACTGGTGCATTTTCATCTTGTTTCTTTTCTTGTGTATTTGTTTTTTTCTCTTTATTATCCATACTTTGACTTTTCATTTCCTTACTAAATTTATTTTTAATTTTTTTTACCATTTGCTCATCAATAGTGCTTAAATGGTTTTTAACATTTGCTCCTAATTCATTTGCTATTGATACAATCTCTTTACTTGCTACCCCTAATTGTTTTGCTAATTCATGTATTTTTATTTTATCCATATAGCAAATCACCCCCAAATTCTTTAATAAGCTTTTCAATTTCTTCTGATAAGCTCTTCGATTTTATTCCTATAATTGCTTTATTACTTTTTCCTATAGTTTGGCTTATTTCATCAATATCTCCAAATTCTAATATTGGTATATTGTTTTTGTCACAAATGCCTTTGATATTTTTCTTAGTTCTTTCCGACGCATTTTCTGCAACAATTACTAATTTTACTCTATGCTTTCCTATCTCCTCAATTGTTGCATCATTTCCGCAAACTATTTTTCCTGCTTTAGCAGATATTCCAAGCATACCTAGTACTTTTCTCTTCTGGTATGCCCCCTTGGCTTTTATATTCAAAGATTTTCCCCCTTGAGATTCTATTCTTCTTCACTTTGTTCTTCATTTTCTTCATCTTCTTGCATATTTGCTAGCATTTCTCTAAATTGTGTTTCTGATTTTATATCTATTTTCCACCCTGTAAGTCTTGCCGCTAGTCTAGCGTTTTGACCAGTTTTTCCTATTGCAAGTGATAATTGGTCATCTTTTACTATTACTCTTGCTTGTTTTTCTTCTTCTTGAATATCAACTGCCATTACTTGTGCTGGTAATAGAGCTGATGCTATAAATATTGATGGGTCTTCATTCCATTCAATAACATCTATTTTTTCTCCTGCTAATTCATTTATTATATTTTGAATTCTTACACCTTTTTGTCCAACACATGAACCAACTGGATCTATATTTTCATCTGCTGATGCTACTGCTACTTTACACCTATTTCCTGGGTCTCTGGCTACACTTTTTACCTCTATTAATCCTTCGTATATTTCTGGTATTTCTAATTGGAATAATTTTTTTACAAAATCTCCTGACGCTCTTGATATTATAACTTGTGGATTTCCTTTGTTTCCTCTTACTACATCTACTACATATCCTTTTATTTTATCATTTACACTATAACTTTCTGTTGGTATTTGCTCTTTTTTAGGCATAATTCCTTCGAGTTTTCCTAAGTCAACTATTATTACTCCTGTATCTGCTTTTTGCACTATTCCTGATAGAATTTCTCCTTTTCTTTCATTAAATTCTCCAAATACTAGGTTTCTTTCTGCTTCTCTCAATTTCTGAATGATAACTTGTTTTGCTGTTTGTGCTGCTATTCTTCCAAAGTTTTTTGGAATTATCTCTATATCTACTGTTTCTCCTTCTAGAACTGCTGGATTAATTTTTTGTGCTTCTTTCATAGAAATTTGCAATATTGGATCTTCCATATCTTTTACTACTTCTTTTACTGAATATATATGTGTTTCTCCTGTTATTTCATCTAATGTTACTTTAACATTGTCACTTGAATCATAGTTTCTTTTATATGCTGTAACTAATGCTGTTTCAATGGATTCTAATAAGTATTTTTTTTCTATTCCTTTCTCTTTTTCTAATAAAATTAATGCTTGTTCTAGTTCTTTATTATCTATAGCTTTCATTTCTTAATCATTCCTTTCTTTATTACCATTCAAATTTGAGCTTTATTAAAGATATATTTTTTCTTTCTATCTCTACTATTTCTTCTTGTTGTAAGTAAATTTTATTATCATCATATTTATTTAATATTCCTTCTATTTGCTTTTGATTGTTTATTGGCTTAAATAAATTTATTGTAATTTTTTTGCCTATATTTTCCTCTAAATGTCTTTCTTTTCTTAAAACTCTTTCAACTCCTGGAGATGAGATTTCTAAAAAATATTGCTCTTTTATATAGTCTGCTTTGTCTAAAATATCATTTATACCATTATTAACTTTTTCACAGTCATTTAAATCTATTCCGTTTTTCACTGTCTATGAATATTCTTAAGAAATAATCTTTCCCTTCTTTAGAATACTCTACATCATATAATTCATATCCAAGTTCTTTAATCTTAGGAAAAATGAGAGTTTCAACTTTTTCTTCAATATTTGCCAATATATAATCCTCCTTTGAATAAAATAGCACTATTTTATATGTCTTACGGATTTCTCAAAATGCTACTACTTCCTTTTACTTTTATATTCATAATCAAAGGGTGGAATTTGCTTCCACCCTTTCTGTATTCTCATTTTGTATGAAATTATTATACTATCTATTTCCGTAGTTGTCAATAGTTTTGAGAATAATTTTTTAACCAAACGGACGCCCAAAGGGCGCCCCTACAACATTTTATGCATTTTCTGCTAATACATGTGCCATTTGTATTCCGCTTGCGGAAGCCATTATTAGACCTCGTGTTAATCCCCCTCCATCTCCTATTGAATATAATCCTTCTACACTTGTTTTAAAATTATTATCTATTATTAATTGGTTTGAATAAAATTTTATTTCTGCTGCATATAGTAGATTGTCTGGATTGGCAAATCCTGGTATTACTTTGTCCATTGCTTTTATAAATTCTAGTATATCTACCATTGTCCTATATCCTATTGCATATGTAATGTCTCCTGCTATTGCTGTTTTTAGTGTTGGAATAACACTGTTTTTTTCTAACTCTTCTTGCCATGTTCTTTTTCCTTCTAATATATCTCCTAGTCTTTGTACTAATATATTTCCTTTTCCTAATTGATTTGCATTTTCTGCAATATTCATTCCATATTTTATTGGCTCTTTGAATGGATTATTGAAATGGTGTGATGCAAGTAATGCTAAATTTGTGTTTGTGCTTTTTCTATCTTTATATGCATGTCCATTTACTAATGTTAAATTGTTGTCATATACTTCATTTGCTACAAATCCACTTGGATTTTGACAGAATGTTCTTACTTTGTCTCCATATGGTGGTAAATACCCAACAAATTTTCCTTCATACATATATTTATTTACATCTTTCATTACTTCATCTGGTAGTTCATATCTAACTCCAATATCTACTACTCCTGCTCTATTTTCAATTGAGTGTTTATCACACATTGTTGCGAGCCATTCTGCACCTTTTCTTCCAATTCCTAAAACTATATTTTCTGAATATATCTTTTTTGTTTCTCCTGTATGCCCTGATTTCTCTATTACTACACCTTTTGCATGACTATTTTCAATTATTAAGTCTTTTACATTTGTCTCAAACATTATTTCTATATTGTTTTCTAATAAATATTCTTCTATTTTTTTATATAGCTCATGACTCTTTTCTGTACCTAAATGTCTTATTGGGCAATTGCATAATAATATTCCATTTTCTTTTGCTCTATCCGAAATTTTTTTAATTTCCTCTAAGTTTTCTAGTCCCTCTACTTTTGTATCCGCTCCAAATTTTAGGTATATGTCATCTGCATAAAACATTAATTCTTTTGTTTTCTCTACTCCTAAATATTCTTGTAGACTTCCTCCAACCTCTATGTGGTCATCATCTTTGTTAGGTAAAGTTAACTTTCCATCTGAAAATGCTCCTGCTCCTGAAAAACCACTTGTTATATTACAATATGGCTTACATTTTACACATTTGCCTGTTTTTTCTATTGGACAATTTCTATTTTCTACTCTTTTTCCTTGTTCTATCATTAATATCTTTTTATTTTTGTTCAATCCTAATTGTATTAATTCATATGCAGTAAATGCACCACTTGGTCCTGCTCCAACTATTATTACATCATATTTTTCGTCTATTTTAATCATTCCTTCCTAGATATAATATTAATAATCTTTATTTACTTTATATTAGCATAAAAAGAAGTAATTATCAATATTTACCTTTGCACCTCTGTCAAATATTCCATTATTTGTATTGCATTAGTTGCTGCTCCTTTTCTTATATTGTCTGCTACTACCCAAAGGTTTACTCCATTTTCTATGCTGTTATCTCTTCTTATTCTACCAACATAAACTTCATCTGTTCCTGTTGCACTTGTCGCTATTGGATATATTTCATTTTTTATATCATCTTGAATTATTATTCCTTTTGAAGCTTTTAATGTTTCTAATAGTTCATTATCATCAAATTTATTTTCAAATTCTATGTTTATTGATTCACTATGTGAGTTCATTACAGGTACTCTTACTGTTGTTGCTGTTATTTTTAAATCTGGTCTATGTAAAATCTTTCTTGTTTCATTTATCATTTTTTCTTCTTCTTTTGTATATCCATTATCCAAAAATACATCTATATGAGGTAAACAGTTATTAAATATTTCATATTTGAATTTTTCTAATTCATATTTATTTTTATTCTCAGAATTTCTTATTCCATTTTCTAAATCATTTATTCCATGTTTTCCAGCTCCAGAAACGGCTTGATATGTAGAGTATACTATTCTTTTTATCTTATATTTGTCTTCTAATGGTTTTAATGCTACTACTGCTTGAATTGTAGAACAGTTTGGATTTGCTATTATACCATGATGTTTTTTTGCATCTTCTATATTTACTTCTGGTACTACTAATGGCACATCTTCGTCCATTCTAAATGCACTACTATTATCTATTACAATACATCCTTTACTTACAGCTATTGGTGAATATCTCTTAGATGTTCCTCCTCCAGCAGAAAATAATGCAAAATCAAATTTTTCATCAAATGAATCTTCTTTTAATTCTTTAATCTCATACTCTTTATTCATAAATACTATCTTTTTTCCAGCAGATTTCTCTGATGCAAAAAATACATATTCAGATATTGGAAGTTCTTTTTCTTCTAATACCTTTCTCATCATTTCGCCTACTACCCCTGTTGCACCTACCACTGCTACTTTATACTCTTTCATAATTTATCACCCTTTCTAAAATTCTTTTAAATTATTTGCATCTCCTTTTCACGGACGCCCACATGGCGCCCCTACATTTGTTCATAATATTTTATTATTATATTAAATGTTATAAATTTTCCTATTCCAATTTATGCACATTTTTTACGTCCCCAATGTGCACTGATTCTTTTTCAATTTTGTAACCAAATTCTTTAAAATGAATAGTATATAACATAACAAATGAAATGCAGAACAATTTTTTATAGGAGGTTGTAAGAAATGAACAATTGTTGCTCAAATAATAGTGAAATTTTATGGTTCATTATTCTATTCCTACTACTATTTTGTTGCGGTTGTGGTAACAGATGTTGTTGTGACTAATGCAAAATAAGTAATTATTTCTTTTTATCAATCCACTCTAAAAAAGAGTTGGAAAATACTTAAAGTAAACAAGGAGGTGAATGTAATGCCAGAAAATAGATGTTGCGGTGGTGGATGTGGCGGATTTGGATTCGGCGGTGATTGCTGTTGGATAATAATCCTTATAATCTTACTATTCTGTTGTTGTGGAAACAATAACAATGGTTGTGGATGCGGTTGCTAATAACAACCCAACTTATTAATCGTGAAAAATTTACGTAGTAAATTTTGCTCGATTTAAAGTGATGTTGGTATTAGCAATAGCAATGTTAGTTGCGGTTGCTAATACCTTTTACAATCTCAGGGCACGGTACGCCGTGCCCCTACATCCTAGTTTTCCCAATCAAAATACCAATCAAGTATTCTTACCCTATCTCCTTGTTTTACTCCCATTTGTCTTAATTTTCCTTCTATACCTAATTCTATTAATTGTTTATGAAAATAATGCATTGATTCTCTATCTTGTATATTTACTCTTCCCATTAGTCTTTCAGCAGCAGGGCCTGTAACTAGATACTCTCCTTTTTCCTTTATTATATCAAATTCATCTTTTCTTTCTTTTAATGTATACACTATTTTTTCTTCTTGGACTAACTCTTCTTTTGGCAATTTTTTTAATTCTTGTGATACATATTGTATTAATTCTTTTAGTCCCTCACCTGTAGCAGATGAAATTTTAAATAATTTAATGTTTTCTTTCCTAGCAATTTTTTCTAATTCTTCATAATTTGTATTATCCTGTGCCAAATCTGATTTTGTAGCAACTATTATTTGTTTTTTGCTTGCCAATTTTTCACTATATTTTTTTAATTCCTTATTAATTATATAATAACTTTCTTCTGGAGATTTTTCAGCTGTATCTGATACATCTACAAAGTGTAATAATAGTCTTGTTCTTTCGACATGTCTTAAAAATTGAAGTCCTAGACCTACTCCTTCACTTGCTCCTTCTATAATTCCTGGAATATCTGCAATTACAAAGCCATCTCCATATTCTGTCTTTACTACTCCTAAATTAGGATTTATAGTTGTGAAATTATAGTTTGCAATTTTAGGTGTCGCAGATGTTACAACAGATAAAAATGTAGATTTTCCTACATTTGGAAATCCTAATAGTCCAACATCTGCTAATAGTTTTAATTCTAGTATTACTTCCTTTTCTATACCTTTTTCTCCATCTTGAGCAAATCTTGGAGCTTGACGGGTTGAAGTTGCAAAATGCGCATTTCCTTTTCCTCCAATTCCTCCTGGTGCAATAAGTTCTACTTGTCCAAGCTTTGATAAATCTGCAACTACTCTACCAGTTTCTGCATCTTTTACTATTGTCCCCTGTGGTACTTTTACATATAAATCTTCTCCACTTTTTCCATAACGATGACTTCCTTCTCCATCTTGTCCATTTTGAGCGTTGAATTTTCTTTTATATCTAAAGTCTACTAGTGTATTCATGTCTTTATCTACTATAAAGTATATATCTCCACCTTTTCCGCCATCTCCGCCATCTGGTCCACCTGCTGCTACATATTTTTCTCTTCTAAAAGTTATTGCTCCATTTCCACCGTTTCCAGATTTGATAGTTATTTTGGCATAATCTGTAAACATTTAAATTCCCTCCTTTCCATAACAATTATTATTAATCGTAGGGGCACATTGCATGTGCCCTTTTGATTTGAATGATTTTCAATGGGCACATGCAATGTGCCCCTACAATTTTATTTTTCTATATTTCAAAATAGTTTAACATCATAGCTTTTTTTACTTTTTGCATAGTATCTTTAGCTTCTTTTCTTGCTTTTTCTGTACCTTCTATTAATATTTTATCTACTATTTCTGGATGTTCTTCATAATACTTTCTTTTTTCTCTTATAGGTTGTAGTTCTTTATTTATATTGTTTGCTAATTGTTTTTTGCATGCTACACATCCTCTTAGTCCTTTTCTACATTCTTCACATACTGCTTTACATTCTTCTTCTGTACTAAATAATTTATGATAATATGAAACCATACATATATCAGGATTTCCTAAATCGTCTTTTTTTATTCTATTAGGATCTGTTACTGCATTCATGACCTTTTTATTTACTTCTTCTTCTGTGTCTGATAAATAAATAGCATTTCCAAGCGATTTTCCCATTTTTTCATTCCCATCTAGTCCTTTTATTCTTTTTTCATTAGATAAAACTGCTTCTGGTTCAATTAAGACATCTCCATATATACTGTTAAATTTTCTAACAATCTCTCTACATTGCTCAATTAATGGTAATTGGTCTTCTCCAACAGGTACTAATTCTCCACCAAATGTAGTTATATCTGCTGCTTGACTTACTGGATATCCTAAAAATCCATATGTTACACTTTCTCCAAATAGTTCCTTTTTTTGCGCTATTTCTGTTTTTACTGTCGGATTTCTTTGTAAACGTGCAATTGTTACTAGATTAGAATAATAAATCGTAAGTTCTGCTGTTTCTGGTATCATTGATTGTATGTATATAGTTGTTTTGTTAGGGTCAATTCCAACAGATAAATAGTCCATCGCTACTTCTCTTACATTTTTTCTAACTTTTTCTGGATTATTAAAATTATCTGTTAATGCCTGTACATCTGCTATTAATATATATTGGTCATACCCTTCATTTTGCATTTTTACTCTATTTTTTAAAGAGCCAAAATAATGACCTATATGTAGTTTTCCAGTTGGTCTATCTCCTGTTAATATTCTTTTTTTTGCCATAAATAACCTCCATTCTAGTATTTAGACTATTTCATGTTTTTATTTTCTATTTCTGAAATTAAATTTACTCTTTCAGCATGTCTTCCACCTTCAAATGGTGTAGCTAAAAACATTCTTACAATGCAAATAGCTTCATTTACACTTATATAATCAGCACCTAAACCTAAAATATTTGCATCATTATGCATTCTTGAAAATTTAGCCGTTATTTCATTATAACATGGCGTAGCTCTTACCCCTTTAAATTTGTTTGCAACTATTGACATTCCTATCCCTGACCTGCAAATTAATATTCCTGTTTCTGCTTGTTTGTCTTGTACCTTTTTAGCAACTTTTTCTGCAAATTCAGGATAATTAACACTTTCTTCTGAATTTGTTCCAACATCTTCATATTCTATTCCCGCTTCTTCAAGATATTTTTTTACTTCCTCCTTTAATTTATATCCTCCATGATCACTACCTATTACTACCATAAATTTTCTTCCTTTCTTTTCTTTAATTTCTAATTATTAAACACAATACCATCAATACAATTATCATAAATGAATTGTTTTATTTTACAATTATCATTTGTACTATAAAAGTTTGATAGTAAAATATTAAATTCTTCTAATTTTTTATCTGGAATTTTGATAATTCCTACACCATTCTCTATCATAATTTTATTTGCGCAAATATTACTTGTCCTTTTGTTTCCATCCCAAAATAATTGATTTCTCATTCCATATAACATATATTCAATTGCTCTTTCTGTAGAATTTTCTATATCTAATATCTGTTTTACATCACTTTTAACATTTTCTATATTAGGAATTTCTGGAATATAATCTGTCCCTGATATTTCTACCCTTCCATTCCTTAGAGTTCCCCATGAAAGGCTTTCGTTTCTTGCAACATATTCATTTACTTTACAAATAAAATCAATATTAAATTCTTTATCAATATTGCTTATTACATATTTCCAAGCATCTCTTAAATTTAATATACATTGTATTTCATCTACTTTTAAGTCAGGAACATTTACTCCTTCTAGTATTGTTTTTGTTTGAGGAAATGTTATATTTAAACCTTCCATTCTTGCATTTGCATAAACATTATCTACTAAATTTCTCTTTGCTAAGAATATATTTTGTTCTATTGTTAATTTATATTTATTCTGCATATATTTTTTCCATTCCTTTCTAATGGTCAAACCAATTTTGAAAAAGAATTAGTATATTGCCAATATTTTTTTTAATTTTTTCTTTTCCAGAAAAAATTTATTATTTTCAAACATATATGCAAAGTATATCATATATTTATATTCTTTACAATATAATTTTTAGTATGAAAAGAAGAAGTTTTAAATTTATGTTATTTTCTGTAAAAGAAAATTTATTATCAATTATTTTTGTTTTATTTACAATATCACTTGTGGTATTTTCAAAGTCTAACTTGTCTGCTGCAAAAACAGGTTTATCATTATGGGCAAACTCTGTTGTTCCATCACTTTTTCCTTTTTTTATTGCAACAGAGCTTTTAAGTTATACAAATGTAATTTCTACACTTGGAACTCGTCTAAATTTCTTGATGAGACCACTTTTTAATGTTCCTGGAGAAGGTTCCTTCCCTTTTATTATGGGAATAATTAGTGGATATCCAACAGGTGCAAAAATTGTTTCTAAGTTTAAAAATGATGGTATTTGTACATCAGTTGAAGCTGAACGACTTCTAGCTTTTACTAATAATTCAGGTCCTCTTTTTATAATTGGAACTGTTGGTATATCCCTTTTTGATGATTTACAAGTTGGTATATTGCTTCTAATTACACATATATTGGCATGTATTACAGTTGGTATTATTTTTAGATTTTGGAAATATGATAAATCACATAAGTCTTCATCAAAATATGCTTCTAAATCTTCTAGTAATTCATCTGCTAATATAAGTAGTTTGGGAAAAATATTAGGTGCAAGTATTACAAGTGCAACTCGTACTGTAGTTCTTATTGGTGGCTTTGTTGTTCTTTTTAGTGTTATTATTTCTATTGTTAATAACAGCGGAATTTTAGATTTACTTTGTAAAATTATTAATCCATTTTTAAGAACGCTAAATATAGATTCTAGATTTTCCTCTGGACTAATAAGTGGCATTATTGAACTTACAAATGGTGTGAGTATTATATCTTCTATATCTGTAAAAGCAATTTCTACAAACATTATATTTTGCGCATTCTTACTCGGTTTTGGCGGTATTTCTGTAGTTTTACAAGTGTTTAGTATAGTTTCAGAGGCTGGTATTTCAATAAAGCCATATATTTGGGGTAAGTTATTACAGGGGGTTTTTGCTGCATTATATACTTACTTAATTATAAGTAATTTTCAAATTTTTAATTTGGATTTAATTTAATATCTTCTGTATCTAGTATTACATCCACATGATGAATTATTATCTAAGTTTTGAGTGTTTAATGTGGTATTAATACTATTTACAGTTGTACAGTTTGTTGTATGATTACAATTATTATCTCTTATAATTCTTAAAATTAGTCTTGTGATTATTGCTGATATAAATGCAAGGATTGTATATAGAATGGCAAATATTAGGAAATTGGCATCGAAAAATGCAAATGTAACAACTAAAAATATGGCAAAGAATATTGCTGCTACTTTTATAGGGCAATGCAATATGGTCTCAAATACGCTCGCAAGTATAATGGTTGCAATTGGTAATGCAAATAATAACAATAATAAATTAGTCATATATATGTATCTCCTTTATTTTTCAATTTTATATATACTATTCATTTTATGAAAATTTGTTACAAAGAATAGAGGATTTGCACTTTTATGCGTCCAGTATATAGTAAAAAACACCCAGCGGTCGCATATGCAACCGCTGAGTAAAAGTATTTACTTATCTTTATTCCAATTCTTTAGCCAATTGAGCTAAATGTTTGCTTACTTCAACTACATCAACCTGTCTGTCAACTGGTACACATTTTACAGTTCCATATTCATTACCATCATATGATACCCATTCTTCTCCATTAGTAAACACTTCTAACAACCAATCAACTATATCCTTATTAGTCAGCTCTTCTTGCCCCATATTATAGAAGTCCTTTACCATTTCTTCTATAGTGCCAGTGAATTCATCCTGGCTATCTGGTCCGTCAACGCTTGTAAATCTACAGTTTTCGATTGTGACTTGCTTGCTGTCTACCTGAATTTTGTTCTGTAAATCTCGTAATTTAATGTCACCTCCATACTTTGTTCTCAGTTCCTCTAAAAACCGAACCTTCTCTTTGATACTCAAAACGAGCAGTTTTTGTTTGTAACTCATAAGCTTCTCTCCTTTTTGTTATATTTTTTACAAAGTGTTCTCGACACTTACATTTTATATTTTAGCAAATTTATGTTTAAATGTCAATTTTATGTTAATTATGCAATTATATAAATTGACTTTTCTAGAGAAATTTGTTACAATAATATTAGTTATGTAGATTACATATAGCTAATAAAAAAAATGGCTCTTAGAGCAAGTCCTACATGGGCGGAAAGGAAATTTATGAAAAATTTACGGTTTAAAAAAGGAGCAGTAGTTAAATTCTGTATAGTTGGCTGTGACACTCTCTGGGGCAGGGTAGTTAATCTTGCTGATACTGAAGTTGAAATCTGTTATCAACAGCAGGTATCAACTACTGGAGAGCTCTTTTCTAAAGATTTGCCTTATGACAATAAATTCATCACTGCCGATACTGATCATTTCGTAACTATTGATGCAGAAAAGATCTGTACGTGGGAGTATTATCGTTTTTCTTATTGCAATAGATCTACAACATATTTCTGTAGATCTATTGAAGAGTTTAATTCTCTTCATATAAGTCATTATAAAAACGGTATCTGTACAGGCGATGAGAACGGCGTAGCTCCCTCAAGTGAAAGTCCAAAGGTTGATGTGGCTTTTGCAGGTGAGTTTAAAGGCTAATTTTTTTAACTGATTTAATATTTTTCATATGAGGCGGTGCCATTTCAGCACCGCCTTTTTAAATTGTTAAATTTTGATTTTTTGTTATGTATTCCCAGTAATAAATTTTCAAATTTGCTAACAATAGGAGTAATATGATTTACGATTTCATATTGAAAAATTTCAAAAATAATCAGCATCTTGCGTCGTTAAACTACATTTGAAATCAAATCAACGTACAATAGTACGCCTCATTGATTTCAAATTTGTTTGCCTAGCAATATACTAATTATTTTTAAAATTTAGTTTTTATCTTAGAAAGGAATGTTAATTTATGAAAAGAAAATTTTTATTTATTTTATTGTTAGCTTTTGCTTTTTTCGCATTTTTTACTCTTACAGATAATGTAAAAGCGGCTCAACCATCTTATGGAGATGATGGTAATGGATATATTACTCTTGGTTCTCAAAAATGTTTTTTTGCAAATGGTACACATATTAGTATAGAAGAAAGAGATGATGGAGCTCAAGGAGCTAAAATCGTATGGCTTGATGGAACTGAAACTAAAACTGTAAATGTTCCTAGTGATATTAACGTATTTGGTGGAGCTCACCATGATGCTACTAATTATCCAAGTACCAAAATTACTATGAATGGCGGAACTGTTAAAAATATATTTGGTGGCGGTCTTCACCAAAGTTCTGTCACAAATGCAGAGGTTGTTATTAATGGAGGAAAAGTAACTGGTAGTGTAACTGGTGGTGGTGCAAACATATTTGCTAATAGTGATTCTGGTTCGCACACAGGTTCAAGCTTTGAAACAGTAGTTATTAATGCAACTACTACTATAAATAATGGTAGTGCATTTACTGTTTATGGCGGTGGTGAAGGATATTCTACTACGAATAATGCAACACTTAACATTAATGGTGGTACTCTTAGTTATGTTACTGCTGGTGGTTCTAATGGAACTACAGGTAATGCAAATGTTAAAATTACAAGTGGCCAAATTGCTTTATTGCAGAGTGTTAACCGTGGACAGGTTTCTTCAGCAGACATGCGTGTACTAGGTGGTACTATTGATAAACTTTATGTAGGTGGAGAAACAGAAGATTCAAATGTTACTGGTTCTATTGGTTCTGTAGGTCTAGATATCACTGGTGGTTCTGTTGTTAATAATTTATACATTGGTAAAAGTGGTGGACAATTAATTGGAACAAATGGAAATAATACTAAAGTAGATGTTGATCTTTACCTTGGTGCAACTGTAAATATACCAAACCCAAGCGAGTTTCAAAATATCCCAGTTACACATTATGTTTTTGTAACAATAGATGATAACAGATTTGAATTAGAAACTGGAAAAACTTTAGCTGATATTCCTGAGTTACCAGCTATAAAAAATGTAGCAGGTAAAGAGTTTGTTCATTTTGTTAAGGCTGATACAGGTGAGGTTTTTGATGAAGCAACTCAAATTAATAGTAATACAGATTTAAAAACAGTTTATAAAACGGTAGAAAAACCAGCTCCTGAGGTTGTACCAGATAAAAAAGATGAGACTCCAAAAACAGGTGAAAATAATATATTTAATATTATAGCTATAACTTCATTAATTTTCTCATTAGTAGGATTTGTTATTGCAAGTAAGATAAAAAGATAGTCATATAAAGGGAGTTGTAATTTTCAAACACTCCCTTTTACAATATCATATACTTGCGGATGCACGAAGGGCACCCCCACAATCTCAATGTGATTTATATGCAGAGTAATAATAATTTTTTATATTAAAAAAAGGAGTAAAATAAAAATGAAAGAAGATAAAAGAAATAATTTTGCTATTATAAAATATTTGACTATAATAATTTTTTCTATATTAATTTTAGTATGTGTTATATTTTTAATAACAAGTAAGTATATAGAATATAAAGAGAAAAAGGATTATGAGTTTTTAGCTGATTATATAGGCAATAACGAGGAAAAGGGTGTTTTTACAGATAGTTCACAGGCTAAAGCACAAGATAAATCAGAAAAAATTTTAAAATTGGAAGAATTAAATAATAAATATGAAGATGTTGTAGCTTGGCTAGAAATACCTGGTACTAGTATTAATTATCCAGTTGTACAGTCTCATAATAATGTATTCTATTTAGACCATACATATAAGAAAACATATTCATCTAGAGGGTCTATTTTTTTGGATAAAGATGTGAATTTTGAAAGACCAAGTGATAATTTTTTAATTTACGGTCATAGAAGCAAAAGTGGTTCAATGTTTGAGGGATTATTGAAATATGAAAATGAAGGTTTTTATCAAGAACATAAAATAATTAATTTCTCTACATTAAAAGAAGATACAGAATATGAAATTTTAGCAGTATTTCGCTCAAAAGTATATAATAAATCTGACACAAATGTATTTAGATATTATTTTTTTATAAATGCTGAAAATGAGAGTGAATATAATGATTTTGTATCAAATTCTAAAAATGCTTCTCTTTATGATACTGGTGTTAATGCTTCTTATGGTGAACAACTATTAACTCTTTCTACATGTGCATATCATACAGAAGATGGTCGATTTGTGATTGTTGCAAAGAAAAAAACAAGTTAGAATTATTCATATTTTACTTCTACTAGATACAACCCCTGTGGTGGCAAAGTCTTTCCAGCTCTTTCTCTCTTTTTAGAAACAATTATTTCTGGTATTTCTTCTGGTTTTATTTTGCCTAATCCTACTTCTAATAATGTTCCAGATATTATTCTTACCATATTATATAAAAAACCATTTCCTGTTAATTCTATATATATTCTGTCTCCGTGTTTTGTAACATCTGCTTTATATATTGTTCTTACACTACTTTTCGATGATGTTCCACTTGCTTTAAATGCTTTAAAATCATGTTCTCCTTCAAAGTATTTTGATGCTTTTTGCATTGCTTGTATATTTAGCTTTCCAGGAAAGCAATATTCCATACTTCTATATATTGCTGTTCCATATTCTGAGTTATTTATTATATATCTATATGTTTTTTGTTTGCAATTAAATCTACTATGAAATCTTTCATCTACTTCTTCTGCTTTTTGTATTCTTATTGATTTTTTTAGATATGTATTTATTGCCATTGGTATTTTTTCTATTGGAATATTAGAGTTAGTTTTAAAGTTTGCAACTTGTCCGAAGTGCATGAACACCTGCATCTGTTCTACCAGATGCATTTAATTCTACTACCTCACCTGTAATTCTTTGTATTACTTGTTCTATCTCCCCTTGAATATTTAATTTATTGGGCTGTTTTTGCCATCCATTAAACCCGCTTCCATCATATTCTATTGTTAATTTTATGTTTCTCATAATTTTATTTCCTTTATTCAACTCTTTTTTCTTCTTGAACTTTTTTCAATCTTCTCCAATTGTAACTTCCATATATGTCATTTATTAATAATAGTATAGGTCCTACTAATACAGAAATTAATGCAGTTTCTCCTGCAATTACTGGAATTATCCATAATGTAATTATAACTATATCATTTGCTATGTAACAAAATAATGAAAGTTCACTTCTTCTAGCTTCAAAATAACTTGCTAATACACTTGTTACAACTGATATAGAACTTATTACTAATAAATCTGTATTAAATGCTTTCAATAAAAAGTAATATATCCAAAATAATATTAATTGAGATGCTAATGCAATAATTATTTCTTTTCTTGGTAATGTATTAACAATTACTACATCATCTTCCTTATCTTGATTTCTTAGCCAACTTATAATTCCTATTATCATTATTGGAAATGTTAAAAATATTGTTATAATCAATTCTCCATAATATCCTTGATTATATGATACTATTCCATAGAAAAATGTACTTATAAATCCTACAAAGTAACATTCAATTTTTCCCTTTGACATTAATAATGCTGTTACTAAATATAGAGATGTATATAAAGTATCTATTATAGTTCCTTTAAATATTATAGATGATAATATAGAAACAGTTAAACCACATATTAAAAATGTCAATTCAAATTTCGTCCAATCCTTAAAATAGTTCTTTATCATTTTTTCTCCTTCTATTTTATATTAAAATTTATATGTAATATTCCTTTATTTAGTCCTTATATATTATATACAATTTTTGTATCTTTTCAATAAGTTTTATCTATAATTTTATAAAAATCGGTGTACTCTATCACAGAATACACCATTTTCAATGATTTTAGGCATTCCTAAAAGGAAATGCCTGAGTAGGTTCACCTGGTCCATAAAACCGGATGTGTCTGCTTTGAAAGTTGCCAAAAAAATAATCAATTCCTGCTTTGGCAAAATCCAAATTTAGGTTTTGGGTTGGTTCATTTTCTCTCTTTTTGCTGTTATAACAGTAAACACACCTCAAATTACATTTACTGGTCAAAAAGAAAGAAATCATTTCTTTGTTGACATGTGGCATACTTTCAACTCCTTTCATCATTATTTGGTTCTTGATTTCACATATACATCTATAAATCGTGAACCCCTTGTTGTAAGAATGCTTCCGATATTATTATAGCATAAAAGTTACATTTTGTAAATAAAGCAAAAAAACAGAGTTCCTCTTAATACTTTTCAAGGAACTCAGTAGCATTCATAATTTCAGGCTTATCTATATTAATATCATTAAAATCTTTATCTCCTGTTATAAATATATCTACATTTTCAATAATTGCTGTATGTAAAATTATATAATCGTCTTTATCTCTAATTTCAAACAATTTATTTTCTATATTCATTGGAGAATAAACTAAGTCATATGGAAAATTTTTCAGAAATTCATCTAAATCTTTTTGATCTACTTTAAATTTAGTATTTACTAATTCCTTTAATTCCTCTACAGTATATGAACAAATTATTATTTCGTGCTCCTTAGATAGTTTATTGATTAATTTGTTCATTTTATTGCTTTTAAATACAAATGCCGAAATAAGAATGTTTGTATTTAACATTATTCTCATTACCAAGCCTTCTTTCTGTTCTTTCTAAATTCTTTTATCATTTCTACAACATCTTCTTCTGTTTCTAATCCAAGCCTTTCTGCTTCTCCTTCAAATGCTTTTTGTATTTTTTCTAATGCTATCATTGCAGAATTCTGAATAACAATGTCTTCTCCTTTTTGAATAAAAATAATTTTACTACCTTCCTTTAAATCTAATAATTCTCTAATAGACTTTGGAATGGTTATCTGACCTTTTGTAGTTACCTTTGCTAATTCCATAAAATCGCCCCTCTTTTTCTCCTTACTTTCCTTACTAATATTGTATGATATTTTTCTTAATTTATCAATATTTTTCTTAAATTTTACTGATAAATTATTAATATTCTTCTTAAAGGGCACATGCATGTGCCCCTACAGTTATTTTATTGCTTTTTCTAGCCTTCTTATTACACTGTCTTTTCCTAATACTTGCATTATTTCGTACATATCTGGCGTATTTGCTTTTCCTGTTAATGAAATTCTTATGACAGTTGATATATCTCCTACATGCCCTTTGTAGTTTTCTGGATTTGCTTTATATTCTTTTACTTCTCTTGCATATCCAGATTCTTCTGCTAAGTCTTTCATTTTATTGAACCATGTTTCTTTATCGTCTGATATATTAAAGTATTTTTCAATATATGTGTTTACTATATTTTTTATTTCTTCTTTGTCATTTATTTTCTGATATTCATATTGAATTTCTTGGTTTAAATACCTTTCATCATACATATATTCTATGTTTTCTTTTATTGTAGACCATTTTGATATGTCTTTTCTTGGCTTTTCATTTCCACGTTCTATTCCTAATACTTTTAATGTGTATTCTGTATCTTTTTCTAATAATTCTTTTAAGTCATTATCATACATATTTGCCCATGATAATGCTTTTTCATATACTGTTTTTGCATCATATTTTGATATTACTGTTTTTGATATGTCTAGTAGTTTTACCATATCAAATAATGCTCCACTTACACTCATTTTGTTTAATAATAATTCAAATTCATCTATTGAAGCATTTTTGTTTTGCTTTCTCCATAATTCAAAATTTGAATTTGCTATATTTAATAAATATTCTTTTACTGCTTCTGATGGAATTCCCTCTTTTGCATAATATTCAACTGCAGCTTCTGGATCTTTTCTTTTACTTAGTTTTCTTTTTGCTCCATTTTCTTCTTTTAATATTGGTGCTATATGACAGTATTTTGGTGCTTTAAATCCTAAGACTTGAAATAATTGAACATGTACTGGTAATGATGATAACCACTCATCTCCACGTATTACATGTGTTGTTCCCATAAGATGATCATCAACTGCATGTGCAAAGTGATATGTTGGTAGCCCATCTGATTTTATTATTACTATGTCTTGATTATTTTCAGGGAATGTCACATTTCCTTTTATAACATCTTTAAATTTTACTTTTCTTTCTGCATCTCCTGGTGATTTTAGTCTTATTATATATTCTTCTCCATTTTTTATTTTTTCTGCTGCTTCTGTAATTGGAAGATTTCTATATTTAGCCCAAACTCCATAGTATCCCGGTATTACTTTTGCTTCTTCTTGTTTTTTTCTCATTTCTTCTAGTTCTTCTGGTGTACAAAAACAAGGATATGCTAATCTATTTTCTATTAAATATTTTGCATAGGCTTGATATATTTCTTTTCTTTGACTTTGTTTATATGGACCATAGTTCCCAAAGGATTCTTCTTCATTTTTCATTCCTTCGTCTGGTGTTATATCAAATTTTTCTAATGCTTCTATTATTCCTGTTACACCATTTTCTACTTCTCTTTTTTGGTCTGTATCTTCAACTCTTAAAAAGAATACTCCATTTGTTTGCGCTGTAACTTTTCTTGCTATTAATGCAGAATATAATCCTCCTATATGTACAAATCCTGTTGGACTAGGAGCAAATCTTGTTACTATTGCTCCTTCTGGTAATTCTCTTGTAGGATATTTTTCTTCATAATATGATATATCCTTTATTTCTGGAAATATTAAATTTGCTAAATCTTTATAATCCATATTTTTCATTCCTCTCCTAATTATTATCAATATGATAGGTTGGAAAAGAATTATTATTTGGCTAGGCACGCGATGGAGATATTCCATGAGGCGTACTAATGTACGTTGAATGGAAATCGACTGAGCAGTAACAACGCCAAATGATGATTATCTTCCAACCATATATTATGCGTCAATAATTATTGGCAACACCATCGGATTTCTCTTATTCTTTTGATATAAATAATCTCTTATTTTATCTTTTACTGTAGATTTTATTGTTACCCATTCTTTTACATTATTATCTTCAAGATTTGCTAATGTATTTCTTACAATTCTTTTTATCTCTTCCATTAAGTTTTCTGATTCTCTTACATATACAAATCCTCTTGAGATGATGTCTGGTCCTGATACTACTTGCCCTTCACTATTCATAGATATTACAACTACTATTAATCCATCTTGAGATAAATGTTGTCTGTCTTTTAAAACTATATTTCCAACATCACCTATGCCTAAACCATCTATTAATACTTTTCCACTTTGAACACTACCTGTTATTTTTCCTTCATCTGGAGTTAGTTCTAGCACTTTTCCATTGCTTAAAATGAATATATTTTCATTTGGAATTCCCATTAATTTTGCTGTATCACTATGTGCTACTAATTGTCTATATTCACCATGTACTGGTATAAAATATTTAGGTTTTGTAAGTGCTAATATTAGTTTTTGTTCTTCTTGTGCGGCATGTCCTGATACATGTATATTCTGTAATGAGCTGTATACAACTTCGGCACCTATTTTCATTAAGTCATCTATTACTTTTGATACAAATTTCTCGTTACCTGGTATCGGTGTTGCTGAAATAATAACTAAATCGTTTGGTGTAATTTGAACTTTTTTATGTTCTCCTGATGCCATTCTTGTTAATGCTGACATTGGCTCTCCCTGTGAACCTGTTGTTATTATTGTTAAGGCTTCTTCTGGATATTTATTTATTAATTCTATATCTACTATTGTATTTTCTGGTACATCCATATAACCTAATTTAGAAGCAGTTTCTATTACTTTTACCATGCTTCTACCACATATAGCAACTTTTCTACCATATTTTACTGATGAGTTTATTATTTGTTGAACTCTATGAACGTTTGATGAGAATGTAGCTATTACAATTCTCTTTTTACAGTTTACAAATAGATTATCAAATACTTCTCCTATTGTACTTTCTGAGTTTGTAAATCCTTTTTTCTCTGCATTTGTACTGTCTGACATTAGGGCTAATACCCCTTCATTTCCCAATTCAGCAAAACGTCCTAAATCTACTTTTTGTCCATCTATTGGTGTATAATCTATTTTAAAATCTCCTGTATGGACTATTACTCCTGCTGGTGTGTGTAGTGCAAGTCCTACTGCATCTGGTATACTATGTGCTGTTCTTATAAATTCAATTTTCATTTTTCCTAAATTTATTATTTGTTTTTGGTCTACTATGTTTAATTTTGTTGACCTTAATAAATGGTGTTCTTCTAATTTATTTTCTATTAATGCTATTGTAAATCTAGTTGCATATATTGGTACATTAATTTGTTTTAACAAATATGGTATTCCTCCAATATGGTCTTCATGTCCATGTGTTATTACTAGTCCTTTTATTTTGTCTTTGTTTTTTACAAGATAACTCATGTCTGCTATTACAAAGTCTACTCCTAACATATCTTCTGTTGGAAATGCTAGTCCACAGTCTACTATGACAATTTCATCTTCATATTCAAACACAGTTATATTTTTTCCAATTTCTAGTAATCCACCTAATGGTATTATTTTAATTGCGCTTGCTTTAAATCTAAATTCTTCTTTTCTTCTAGTTCTTGGCTTTCTATTATTTTCTCTTCTTTTTGTAGCTACTTTTTTATATTCTATCTTTGAATCAATTTTTATCTCTGCTTCGTTATTTTCTATTTTAGGTTCTATTTTTATTTCAGGTCTCTTGTTTTCTTTCTTAGGTTCTATTTTTATTTCAGGTATTTTATCTTCTGTTTTAAGTTTGTTTTTTACTTTTACTTTTTTATTTTCTGTCTTAAATTCCTTTTTTATTTCTGTTTTTTCTTCGTTTTTTACTCTTTTGTTATAATTATTAGTCCTTCTTCTCTTTTTTACTTCTTCTTTTTTCTCTGGTATAGAATCTACTGTTAGATTCTCTATTTTGTCTTCTCTCATTTTTTCTTTTTCAATCCTCTCTTCTCTTTTTTGTTTTTTAATATACATGTGAAAAGTAAGTGTGAGTTTTCCACATTCTTTTCCACATAAAACACAAGCTACGATGTACTCACATATTCACACCGCTTTTTTAATATTTAATTTTTCCGTTCAACAAATTTAAAATATTAAAAATCTCATCTTTTACCATTTCTGGCAATAGCTGTTTTCTATTATACTACCGTATATTAGTTTTGTCAAGCTGTTAATTTTATATACATTTTTATGTATGAAAGAAATGTGATAATGTCTTAAGTAAAGAAATGAGAAAATGTCCCAACC
>CAMUHU010000002.1 GCA_947088765.1 uncultured Clostridium sp.
GTATATTTATAATCTCCATATCTTGCTTCCATATTGAAATCTGAAATAGTTTCAAGTAAATCTTCTTGCCTTTCTGTTAATTCCATATTCATTTTATGTGCTAAATAAGCTAATTCGTGTGTTTTAGGTGCATACGGAGCATTCTTATTTATTTTAGCATAATATGCCTTTAATAGTTTTTCTATAAGTAATTGTCCAAAAAATAGACAATATGTATTTCTATTTTTCTCTTTTAAATCAAGCATAACATCATAATCATTATCAGAACTTTTAATCCAATAATTCATCAAATCTATATTATTCATAAACTTTCTCTCTTTCAATATATTTTTATTATACCATTAAAACTAAAATTTTACTACATATTATTGACAATATTCAGGATAAAATTAAATTGTAGAAATTTTTAACTTTTAAATTACATCTTTTTCTTATTACATCTATAATTTCTTTTCATATATAAATGCTCTTTCACTTGATATATTTCCTAATCTTCCATATTCTTGATTTCTTACAATAGTTTCATAAATTTTTTCACATCCACAGCTTTCATAGAATTTAAAATTACATGATTCATCAGTCAAAATCTGTAGATTTTTCATATTATCTTTTTTAGCTAAATTAAATACTTCAGATAACAATTTCTTTCCAATTTTTTCCCTCTATAATTTTTATTAACTATCAATATAGAAACTTCTCCATCAAAGTAATTTTCTAATTCTTTTGGTAAATAATCATAATTGTTTTCATATTCTTTTAAGGCATTTAAATCTTTAATTTTTTTACTTTTGTATAATTTATTTTTTATTATCGTGTAAAACTTTTTTGGTAATAAATGTTTTTTCGAATTATTGTTTGAATATCCACTAAATCCTACTAATATTTTTCCTTCTTTATAAGTAACAATTTTTTCACTTTCTTCTAATACTGTTAATAGGTATATCCATGCGCAAATATTCCCTGTTGCACCACATTCCTTTTTTCCTAAATTCCATTCATTTGCTAGAAGTTTTACTGCTTGTTTCATTTCTAAATAATTCACTTTACTTCTCCTAATATTTATTTTATTAAAAGCATATTATCACAAAAAATACTTATTTTCAATAAACTTTAATTTAGCTTAAAGAAAATTGTAATAATGTATGTGCTTACTAGAATAAAACAAGATGCTTTTCAAATATCTTATTCCTGTAAATATTTTTATATTAAATTACTAAATTTCCAATATGGAAGTAAAAAAAACACTGGAGTAGGTCGGATAAAGTTTCAATTTTTTATTTATCTATTATAAAAATTGAAAACTTTTAAAGTCGACAGGTGTGGATTTAAATTTACAATTTCCTGCAAATTGGGAAAGAGCTAAACAAATCAAGTTTGCTCAAGGGTTTACAAAGCCTGCTCCTCGTGATTATGTTGGTACTGCTCCACTAGTTGCTCCTGAAGCAGCTGCCGTATATAATTTTACTAGACAACATAATTTTAGATTAATTTTAGCTTATCATACTCAAGGAAGAATTATATATTGGAAATACCTTGATTATCTTCCAAATGCTTCTTATTATATTGGTACACAATTCTCTCAAGCTAGTGGATATACTTTAGAGGAAACTCCTTATGGCTCAAGTTTTGCAGGATATAAAGATTGGTTTATACAAGACTATAATCTACCTGGATATACAGTTGAGGTAGGTCTTGGTACAAATCCTATTCCAATATCACAGTTTAATACTATTTATTATGAAAATGAAGGAATTTTAGTTCTTGGAGCCGTATTGGCAATTTAATGAAGCTCCTGTTGTATTATTTTTTCTATTTCTGATTTCGAACGAAAGCCTACTGAAACATTCATAATTTTACCATTTTTAAATAAAATCAATGTTGGAATACTTAAGATTTGATATTGTCCTGCTATTTCACTTTCTTCGTCTACATTTACCTTTCCAATCTTAACTTTCCCCTTATATTCTTCTGCTATTTGTTCAACTACAGGTGCAATCATTTTACAAGGTCCACACCAAGTTGCCCAAAAGTCTACTAGTACTAATTTTTCTGATTGCAATACTTCCTCCTCAAAATTTAATTTTGTCAAATTAACTTCTAACATATTTTTCCTCCCTTATTTTTGTTTATAATAAAGCATACAGTGACAGTATCCTTCAAACTCTGGATCTTTTACCTGTTCACGAAATTCTTTACACATACACTTTGTATCTTCATTTTTTTCGATTCTACAAGGACAATATCCATTGTTTTTCTTCAATCCTTCTTGAATTGTCTTTACTATTTCCTTGTCTTCATTAAATTTTATTTTCACTTTTACCTCCTTCTAACTAATTGGTTTTACTAATTTGTAACATTTCTCTAATGAATTAACTTTTCTATATATTTTTCTAATGTTTCCTTATTTATCATTCCCTTAAAAGATTTTAAGATTTTTCCCTCTTTATCTATAAATAATGTTTGTGGAATTGAATATATGCCATAAGCATTAGTTGCGCTATATTCTGTATCAAAAAACAATGGAAATTCATAATTACTATTTTTTACAAATTGTTTTACCCCTTCTACTGTATCATTATATCCATCTGTTAAATTAACCATTAGGAACTCTACTTCTTGATTATTGTTTTTATAAGCTTCATTAAATTCAAATAATTCCATTTTGCAAGGTCCACACCAAGTTGCCCAAAAATTTACAATTATAGGTTTTCCAAAAAAATCTGATAATTTTACTTTTTCTCCTTCCATATTTAAGACTTCAAAATCAGTTGCTTGATTTGAATCTTCTTGTTTGTTTTCTATTATAACTGTTTCATCTGGTGAATATCTTCTAGTTAAATAATTGTACCCAAATATCGCCAATATAATAACTACTATAAAACTAATTAAATACACTATAATTTTTATATACTTTTTCATACTACCCCTCACACAAAAGAATATAATAAATTGTTCATTATTCCACATACCATTGCTATACCAATTATTATTAAAAATATTCCACATATATTATTAATTATTTTATAGTGTTTTTTTATAAAATTAAATACAGAATTTAGCTTTTTAATAAAAAATGCTGAAACTATTATTGGAATTCCAAGTCCTAATGAATATACAAATAATAATGATATTCCTTTTAATACCGTTCCAGAAACTGATGCCATCATTATTGCAGACCCTAAAAAAGCTCCTACGCATGGGGTTAAATTCATTGAAAATATTACTCCAAAAATAAAAGCTGAAAATGCTCCTGTTATTTTTTTATTATTTTTTCCTTTACCTTTAAAAATTCGAATATTTATAAATTCTAAATAATTTAATCCAAATATTATCACTATTATTCCACAAATTATATTTACTATATTTTGGTGATTTTTTAACAATCCACCTATTGTTCCAGCAAACACACCTAGTATGCAAAACACTACTGTAAACCCTATTACAAATGCTATGGAATTTATAATTGTATTATTTTTTTTATTAACATCACCTGTAAAATATGTTATATAAATTGGAATCATTGGTAGCATACAAGGTGATATAAAAGATATTAATCCTTCTAAAAAAGTGACTAGGTAAATCATCTTTCCTCCATTATATTATTTATTTTTACTCATTTCTTAATCTTTGAAGTTTAACAGTATTTTCTTGATAATGAACACTCATATCGTTAGATATATACATTTATATCATAAAAATACATATTACTCAAATAATTTTAAACTTTTTTTAGTCAGTACAATTATGAATGATTGATATATCTTGTGAAAGCCTCTTGATTTTCTTAATTGTTTAATATTCTCTTTTAACATTTTGATTTTTCATAATTATATGTAAATTCTACTTCCATATTTTATTTCGTTCCTTGATAGAACTGAGCTATACATATTTGCATAATTAACTTTCTTCATTAGTTAATAATTGATTATCTTTTATCTTATCCTTTAATAACCCACTTGGAGATGTAATCTCATCTTTCAAACATGTTATATTGCCAAACATCAAAAAGGAGTCTTCTGCTCTTGATACAGCAACATTCATTAGGCTCTTATTATTATCTATGAAAAAACAGCCTTCATCTTTTCCATATGTAGTGGACATTATAATAATTTTTCTTTCTCCTCCTTGAAAAGTATGTATTGTCCCTACTGTTATTCTTGGCCACACTCCTTGTGGCAAAATTTGCTTTAACACATTTTTTATTGTTCCTGCTTGTGCTTTAAATGGTGTTACTATTCCTATTACATTATCCAAATCTATATTTTTATAATATTCAAATATTTCATTGTAATTTTGTTTTAACCAATTTGCTATTCCAATTGCTTCTGTTACATTATTTCTACTTGTACCAACTTTTTGTGAATATAAGCTTTCAATATTTTTATAACCCATCTTTGGAAATAAGTCTTCTCTATTATCTTTTCTTGTATTTCCTCTTAATGGATTTAATTTTCCATTATATACTAAACTATTGCAATATTTGATAATATCATCAAAGCATCTTCTGTGTTCAGTTAAAAATAAACCTTTCTCTCCATATTTTTCATACTTACAAGATTTACATGAAACTTTCATCACATTAGAATTTGAAGCTGTTATTCCATATTTCTCTAGAATCTCAAATTCCTTTTCATTTTTTATAACACCTTCTTGTAATGCTAAAGATTTATCTAAGGCTGTTTCTATTCCCCATACAGGTGATATTTGATATTCGTCCCCTACAACTACTGCCTTTTTTGCAAGAGAGAAAGAAGCTGCTGCAATTTCAGTAGATACCTGTCCTGCTTCATCTACTATTAATAAATCAATCTCATTATATAAATATCCACTTTTTACACCATCCCATACCTCAAATTGCCTTGGTAACATATAAAATGTCATAACCATACAAGGAGTTATTAATGCAAGTCTTTCATAATACATTCTAATAACATTTTCATAATTTGTTCCTTTTTGTTTTTCTGTAAGTTGATTTTCCTTCTCTATCCATCTTGCTTCATAATAATGAACACTTAGCCAAAATGCCATATATCTTATATTAGTGTCTAACCACTCGTCCATCTCATTTTTATCAGTTATTATTTTACTCATTGCAATGTCATATTCTTCTAGTTTTATTAACTTTTTTTCATAGTGCGCTTTCTTTTCTTCTACTTCTTCTATATCTGATTTTATTTTTCTTATTTCCTCATTTTTACTTTCTATAACTTTTGAATAGTACTCCTCAATATTATTTATATTTAATATTGTACCTTCGAACTTCTCATTTTCACTTAAATATATTTTTAATCTATTAGATATTTTTGTTTTGTATTTGGACATAAAACTTAATATTTTCCAAAATGCTGGTAATTCTCTATATTTACTATTCCAAAAGTCAACTCTTTTTTCTATTTCATTTTTACTATTTCTAATTACTTCAATTTTTTCTTTTTGTAGCTTTAAATATTCTTCTACCTTTTCTATTCCTTTATTTTCAAAAAAATTTACAATATCTATTAATTCATTTTGGATTTTATGTATTTCTATTAATCTATTATGAATTTTATTTTTATATATTGTTATACTGTTTTCAGCTTCTTCTTTTCCAAAAATCTTTTCCGCTTCTACTATAAATTTTTCTGTAGATTTTTTTAAATTTTCATCTGTTTCAATTTCAGCTACAAAAAAATTTCCTTTGTTATCTGTATATTGAAAATTTTTTTCTTTTGCTTTTCTTCTTTTGCTTTTTGATGGAAAATATGTTGCAAAACTATGTACTTTCTCAATCCACCTAGTTTCTAAATTACTTTTTGCATATCGTTTTTTTATCTTTCCAAATGATTCTATTATATTTGTTACAGCTTGGTTGTTTGTAGCTGCTGCTACTATTAAAGGTGGTAAATCACCCTGTAATGCTCTTTTTACATATTCATTTGCTACAATTGATTGAATTAATGTTGTTTTTCCTGTTCCCGGCGGTCCTTTTATTGCTAATATCTCTCCATTTTCTAAATGATTAAAATTATTTATACTCTCTCTTTGTGAATTAGATAAACCATATTCTCCACCCATTTGACCTAAGTGTACTTTTCTATTTTCAATTGTATTTTCTTGTAATTTTTCATTTTTTTCTTCATCCAATTTTATAAATTTTTCATATAATGGCATTTCTTTTTCTTCGTTTAATATATTTTCATATAAAGATTTTATTGAATATGTTGAATTTATTGTTTTGTCTGGGAAAATATATATATTACTTTCTAACTCAATTTTATCTTTATTTGCATTTAAATTGTATATATAGTCTTCACTAAATTTGCATTGTGTTGTTTCTTCATATATTTCTATGCAAAACTTTAGGTATTCTTCCCATGAAAATATATCATATATATGGTATATCCTATTACTTAATGCTTGTTCATATATGTTATTATCTCCTATTGCTAATTCTGGCTCTATCATTGGTTTTAAAAATTCTCTAGGAAACCAAGGAAGCTTATTATCTTCTATTGATGGCAATAATAATGATTTTTCTTTATTTAACATTGCTGGTATAAAATAAATTCCCGTCAAATCTTCTATTTCCTCATCCTTCTTCTGACTTCCCTCCTCTATTGTTCTTATAACTTTTACTGCTATAATAACATATAAATTCTCATCAATTTTTTCTTTTTTCTCCCCCGCTTCATCTGGTTTGTTGTTTTTAAATAAATTTAATGTTATATTTGGATCTATTATTCCATTAAAAAATTCTTCTTTACTTATTTTATAAAATTCATCATTTTTAAAATCAATACATCTATCTACTTGAGCTAACACCGATTTCTTTAGATATTTTGTTATTTCTTTTTTTAATTCCACATTAAATCTCCCTTTTATATTATTCTTAATACATATAATATTATTTGTAAGTACTCCTTAGCCAAATTAGTTTGCAACTTTTTACATATTTCTGCTTATTTTTTCTGTTATCAATTATTATATTTTATCATACTTTTTCACTTTTGTATATAACTTTGTAATTCATCACAGGCGCAATGCGAAAGGAGGCTAAATTAGCCTCCTAACGCTTTTTCTTCCATTTCATAGAGAAGCTGTTTACGCTCCTCTCGAGCCTCCTCAAGTTCCCTTGTCGTTAATTCCCCCAATGTTTCCCAAAGTTCTTCCTCATCGGGCATTGGCAGCTCCCCTTTTATCTCCTCAAAAAGTATTTTTCGAAGAATTCTCTTCTCGCAATCTTTTTTTAGGAAATCTTGATGCTTTCTTCTCTTTTCCTTTATCCTTCTATTTATTTCAATGCAAATGTACATTATACAATTGCATATTATGTAAACCATGGTAGTTAGACAAACTAACAAAAGAAAAGTACTTGCATCTTGCAAGGATGAATGTTTCCCCGTCCTTTGCAATTCCTGAGCTGTGCTCAGAGATTTGTATAAATTCGGAGTCAACCGTATGACTCCAAATAAAAATACCCCTGCTAATATAAATCCTAGCATAATCTTATTTCCGAGTAACTTGTTGCACTTTTTCGCCATATCGTTTCCTCCTTAATCTTCGAGTCTACTATGCGAATTATATTTCACATTTCAACTCTATTTTACTAATTTTATGATACTCTTATATTATACACCTTTTTTGCTAATAATGCAAATTTTCAAATTTCTATTCTACCACTAAATCTTTTGTTTATCATTTGTTTTAATTTTTGATTTTCTTCTTTCTCTAAATTAGGGTCTTCCTTAGTTATTTTATTTGCTACTATTTGTACTTGTTTTAATATATCTATATCTTCAAATAAATTTGCTATTTTAAATTCTGGTAAACCATGCTGTTTTGTTCCGAAAAAGTCTCCTGTTCCTCTTAGTTCTAAGTCTTTTTCTGATATCACAAATCCATCATTTGTGTCTTGCATAACTTTCATTCTTTGTAATATTGTGCTTGAGTGTCCTTGATATTTTAGTATACAATATGATTGATATTCTCCTCTTCCTACTCTTCCTCTTAATTGGTGCAATGTTGCAAGCCCAAATCTTTCTGCATTTTGTATTACCATTATACTTGCATTTGGGACATTTACCCCTACTTCTATTACTGTTGTTGATATTAATATATCTATTTTTCCATCTTTGAATTCTTGCATTATTTGGTCTTTCTCTTTTTGTTTCATTTTTCCATACATATATTCAACTCTGAATTCTGTAAATACTTGATTTTTATAGATTTCTACCATTTCCATTACTGATTTTGCATTTATTTCTTCATTTTCTTCTACTAATGGACATACTATATAACATTGTCTTCCTTCTTTTATTTGCTTTTTTATAAAGTTATTTATTCTTTCTTCCATTCCTTTTGTTACTGCATATGTCTCTATTTTTTTTCTGTCTGGCGGTAATTCGTCTATTGAAGATATGTCTAGGTCTCCATATAGAATTAACCCTAATGTTCTTGGTATTGGTGTTGCTGTCATAACTAATGTATCTACATTTTTTCCCTTTGCTGAAATTACACTTCTTTGATTTACTCCAAATCTGTGCTGTTCATCTGTTACAACTAATCCTAAATTTTTAAATACTATATTTTCTTCTAATATTGAATGTGTTCCTACTAATACATCTATTTCACCTTTCCCTAGTTTTTCTATTACTTCTTCTTTTTTCTTTTTCGTCATATTACTAATTAATAGTTCACATTTAATTCCAAATGGCTCTAATATATTTGAAAAGCTCTCTAAGTGCTGTGTTGCAAGTATTGATGTTGGTGCCATTATTGCCATTTGATATCCCGATTTTACCGCTTTATATGCTGATATTATTGCTACAATTGTTTTTCCTGATCCTACATCACCTTGTAGTAATCTATTCATTATCTTATTTGATTCCATGTCTTTGTCTATTTCTTCTAAAACTCTTAGTTGCGCTTTCGTTAATCTAAATGGTAATGTATTTACTATATCTGACATTTTTACATTTTTATCAAACTGTATTCCATTATGACTTTCTGTTGTCTTATTTTTTAAATTGTTTAATAGTAATTGCATTGTTAGTAATTCTTCAAATGAAAGCCTTTGTTTTGCATATTTAAATTCTTCAAAGTTTTTTGGGAAGTGTATTTTATTTGTTGCTTCATTTACTCCCATTAAATTATATTCTTTTAATATTTTTTCTGGTATTATTTCTTCTATTTGACCATTAACGATTTTTAATCCATTCTCTATTATTTGCCTTAATACATTTTGTGATAATTTATAGGTCGATGGATAAATTGGTATAATTTTACCTGTATTTTTAGTTTCGTTTTCATTATCAAATACTGGTGAATTCATAGTTACTGTCCCTGTTTTTTTGCTCACTTTTCCATAAAAACTATACCATCTTCCGCCTATAAATTTATCTTTTAAGTATTGTTGGTTATACCATACTATTTCCATTGTTCCTGTTTCATCTCTTACTAGTAGTTTACAAATTTTCATGTTCTTTTTTGCATTTATTACATGAAATCTTGATGCTGGTATTGCTCTTATTAATGCTTCTTCTCCATCTTGTAGGTCTTCTATTTTTCTTGGTTTTCCTCTATCTTCATAGTCTCTAGGATAATATGTAATTAAATCTTCTAATGTATATATTCCTAGATTATTTAATAATTTTACTTTTGTCGGTCCTACTCCTTTTATATATTGTACATCTTGATTTAATTCCATTTTTTCTCCTCTCAAATTTTACTTTGATATATTATTATCATATTTTTATGTTTTTGTAAATAAAAGTAGCTGTGCAAGCAGCTACTTTTTTCTTTTCATTACCTGAGACACCACATACATTGTGGCATCTTCATATTTTAACTCTGTACTTGACTGGATTCCTTCTGTCTTCCAGCCATATTTTTTCATTCTATTAATTTCATATTGCAGTTCTGCAACTGCAAATTCCTTGCTCTCATTGTTTTTTACCAGTATCTCGTATTCTTTCATTGTGTTCTCTCCTTTTTATTTACAAATAAATTTTTGCCCATCTTGCACTGGGCTTTTACCTTGTTGACACTCCGCCAACCTTATTTATATTATACCAAATTTATAGGCAAAGGTCAAGCTTATGTAAACCCTTTTAAGATCAATAATCGGATGCCCAAAGGGCGCCCCTACATTCGTTTGCAATATTTTTGAGTCCATTCTCCAAAAAAACAACCCTAGCTCATTGCTAGGATTATCTTTTATATTAAACATTTACCATGTCTTTTTATAAAATCTAGTAAAATTTGCTTTGCAAATTTTTCATGATTTTTTGACATTTCATGTTCTTTTATAAAAATCCAGTAAAATTTGCTTTGCAAATTTTTCATGATTTTTATATTAAACATTTACCATGTCTTTTAGTGCTTTTCCAGCTTTGAATGCTGGTGCTTTTGATGCTGGTATTTTTATTTCTTCTTTTGTTCTTGGGTTTCTTCCTTTTCTAGCTGCTTTTTTTCTTGTTTCGAATGATCCGAATCCAACTAATTGTACTTTATCTCCTTTTACTAGTGCTTCTGTTACTACTTCGATGAATGCGTTTAAGTTAGCTTCTGCACTTTTTTTTGTTTCTCCTGTTTTTGCAGCCATTGCTGCGATTAATTCTGATTTGTTCATTTTTAATTACCTCCTATTTTTGATAGATGACGTATTCTCACCTACTCTAAGAACATTATTCGTCAATTTTATACAAAATCCTTCTTTTTTTATATTTATTTTTGTTTTTTTTCTTACAGTTACTGACTTTCTTTACTTTTTTTGCCTTTTTAGCATTATTTTTGTGTTATTTACAATGTTTTCCTTTTCCATATATACCAACTGTTTCAAGGATTTTTAGTAATTTTGTTCCATATGGTATCATTTTTATTTCTTCTTTATCTAAAACTTTTAAAACTAGTAAGGATAATGTATATATTATAATTGCTACTATTATTGCTATTATTGTTGCTATTCTTGTAGAAATTATACCTTGAATTAATAAATATATGTAATATGAGCATATTCCCATTATTATTGTGGCAATTAATGGTTTTATTACACATTTTATAAATTTCATGTGCAATTTTATTGATCTTACTAAAACTATATAACTTAATGCAAATGCTATTATATTATTTACTATTGAACCTATTGCTGCTCCATACACTCCTATGCCTGGAATTTCAATTAACCAAATATTAATCATTAGTTTTATGACTAACCCTATTGCTGATGTAATTGCTGGTGTCATTATTTCTCCTAATCCTTGTAATGCTCCATTTATTGTTTGTGCTAGTACTGAAAATATAATTGTTATTGCACTTATTTGTAATAATAGACTACCATTTGTTGCATTTGGAAATAATAATTCTAATATTGGTCCTGCAAATATCATCATTCCTACCGTACATGGCAATCCAATTAATATTGATACTAATATTGAAAATGATATTCTTTTGCTTGCACTTTCTTTGTCTCCTCTTGCCATTGATGATGATATTGATGGAACTAATGCTGTTGCAAATGCTATATTAAATGATAATGGTAGTGTTATTAGTGTGTCTACTTTTCCACTTAATATTCCATATTGAGATTTTGCTTGTGCTTCTGTTAAGAATTTTTTTAATCCTCTTACAACTGTTATTGAATCTATATTTTTATTTAGTGTGGACATTATTGCACTTAATGTAATTGGTGTTGATACGAATAATATTTTTTTTACTACTTTTTTTAAACTTTCACGTTTATAGTTAACTGAATTCTTTATTTCCATTGCTATATTTCTTTTATACATTTTATAGTATAGTGTTAAATATCCAAAACTTAATAATACTGATAATGTTGTAGCAAGATTTGCTCCTGCTGACATTAATGTTGTATTTAGGTTTGTGCTTATTCCTACTATTTCTACTACAATTACTGTAAGTAATGTTTTAAATACTTGCTCTAATGTTTGTGATTTCGCTGTTACAGATATTTTTTCTCTTCCATTAAAATATCCTCTTAGTACTGATGCAATTGTAACAAAGAATATTGCTGGTGATAATGCTACTAATGTCATTTCAGCTTCTGGTATTTGCAAAATTGCACTTGATATATATCCAGCACCTAAAAATAATACCATTGTTGCAACAAATCCTATTATTCCAAATGTTAATAGTGCAATTTTAAATATTCTATGTGCTCCTTTGCTATCTCCAATTGCTACTTTTTCAGATACTAATTTTGATATTGCATTTGGTACTCCTATTGATGATATTGTTAATAATAATGCATAAATTTGATATCCACTACTATATATTGCATTTCCTGTATCGCCAAATCCTTCTTTATTGGTAAGATATATTTTATATACTAAACCTAACAGTTTTATTACTATCTGTGAAATCATTAATACCAATACACTTTGCATAAAGCCTTCTTTTTTTATTCTCTTTTTTCTTTTAGTTTGCCCCATTATTTTTTCCTTTCGTTTTATTTTCCTGTTATATATTATATTATTAAGTTTATATTTTATCAATAATTTTGATTTTATTTTTTATATATTGGGAGTTGTGGGGATGATTATATGTTTTTAAATTTATACAAAATTATAAATATACGTTGTAGGGGCGATTATTAATCGCCCGCCCTTCGAAGAACATGCTTAAGAATATAAGTTTTTTAGCAAGCCTTTGTTAGAACGGGCGATTGCTAATCGCCCCTACATCTCTCTACAATTTTAAATTCACCTAAAAATTCATCCTCCCTACAAACACAAATTTTTATGTTAGGATAGCTGTGAATTGTAACCAGATGGTAACGTACATACAGTTTTTTTGTGGAAAAGACTTGTTTTTTTGCTAATTTTATGGGATAATATATAAAGCATTATTATGTTGAAAGTGGTGGGATAATTGTTGAAATATTTAGATAAATTTTTAAGCAAATTAAAAACTGATAGAAATACTTTTTTCACATATGTATTAACATTGTGCACAATTTATATTGCAATAGATAGACTTGTTGAAATGATTTTTATGTTCCTAAGCGGTATATCTGTATCATATTGGGGACCTATTGCATATACAATTGCACTAGCATGCCCTATATTTGCATTCTTTTTTTCGTTTGCATCTAAATTTGCAAAAGATACTACTAAGAAATTCTCTTTTGTTATTTTATATTTTATAATGATTTATATTATCGGAGTTTCGATGTTTGTTCAATGGATTAATCAAACTGGATGGTTGTTATTACTGTCTGTACCGAACTATGCTGAAATTGTTACAGATTTTTATGTTGAAGTAAAAAGAGCTTTTTGTGCTGTTACAATCTATCTACCTATAACAAGTTTAGTCGCTTTAGTTTGGTTTATTCATACAGGTGTTGCAGATACATATACAATATATCAATCTATTATGGATTATGGTGGAGTTGATATCTCTAAAAAGCCAGCAAAACTTGGACCATATAGCTATGAAATAAGTTTTGGTACTGACTGGGAGACTGGTTCTTCTGCTAAAATTTGTGAAGCGCGTAGATTTGAGCCTACTTTTGTATGTGGTGTGTCTGGCTCTGGAAAAACCTCTTTGATTTTTGAACCTATGATTGCACATGACTTAAAGAAAAAATATTTTTTTAAAGAAGCTTCTAAGCAATTAGGTCATACTGCTTTAAAAACTGGACTTGCCTCTTTAAGTTGCCCTTATGATAATGATTATATAAATAAAAACTTTTCTTTAAATATGCTTACAATTAAAGAAGGAAAAGAAAAATTGTATAAAGCTTATATGCATAAAATGCTATTAAGTGAAAATTCATTAGTATATAGAGATTTAGGTATAACCTCTATTGCTCCTGATTTTGAGACTATTTCTCATATGATGGAGGTTGCAGATAATTTCAATATTCCTTATACATTAATTGACCCTTCTAGTTCATCATCAATAGGAATTAATCCGTTTGCATATGGACGTCCTGAAGTTGTTGGTGTTGTTATTTCTGCAATTATTTCTAATATGTATTTTACACAAAAACCAACACATGAAGAGGCATATCATCAAAATGCTGCTTTACAAGCAGTTGAAAACCTATCTATCATCTTAAGTGAAATGTATCCAAAATTACATGATGGTTTGCTTCCTAACTTAGAAGATATGCTAGATATGTTTAATAATTTTGATTTAATTATTGATTTATGCAATATAATGGAAAAAGATCCAGAGCTTGCTACTAAGTATAAATTACAGATTAATTATTTTAAAAAGTATTTTACACCAGGAGATTTTTTGCATCAAACAGAGGAATCAATATATTCTGCTATTACTCAATTAGATTTATTATTAAGAATGTCTGGTCTTAGACGTATCTTATGTAATAGAACTAATAATATTGACTTTAATAAGGCACTTGCAAATGGAGAAGTAATATTTGTTTGTACAAGACGTGGTGATTTAGGACGTATGCTTCATAAAGCATTTGGATTGTTCTTTATTCTTTCAATGCAACATGCAGTATTAAAAAGACCAGGAAATGAGAATACTCGTATTCCAAATTTCCTATATATTGATGAGTTTGCTGATTTTGTATGTAATAATACTTTACCATTATTTACAATGTATAGAAAATATAGAGTTGGAACTGTAATATCTACTCAAAATATTGCCCAATTAGATGTTACTGAAAGCGCACAAAAAACTATTATTGCTAACTGTATTACAAAATTTGTATTTGGTAATAATAGTCCTGAGGATAATATATGGTGGTCAAAAGAAATGGGTTATAGAAAGTTATGGAAATTCTCTCAAGATGTTCATGTTGGTGGTCCTGGTGATATTAAAAATAGCGACTTCAAGGGTGCTAGCTGGGATTGGTCAGCTTGGTTTAAACCAGAGGCAATTCAAAACTTTAAGTTTAAGATCTGCGCATTTAAAACTAAGGATGCAGGCGGAAAATTCTATGCAGCAAAACTGACTTTAAATTTCCTAGCTTCTGAATATAAAGAACTACATCCTCCAAAAACTTTTGATTTTGTTAAATATAATAGTGGTTCTGCAACAAGAACTGTAAATGATAGTAATGAAAACAATAGTCATATACTTGGTAGTTTTAAAGGTTATTCTTCAGAGCAAGAAGAAGATAATCCTATTCAAGCAGATTCAGATTTCTTATTTAATAATGGCGATTCAATTGTTTTTGATATAAATAAAAAAAATAATGATAAGGCATAAAAAACAAAATCTAAATTCCGCCATAATTATCTTCTAAAGAAACTAACCACTTCGTGATTAACTTTCCTAAGAAGATAAAAAAATCCCCCCTACATGAAGTGCACCCCAAATGTTAGACAAAAAACTAACATTTGGAGGTGTATTTTTAATGAGTAAATATTCGGATGAATTTAAACTAAAGGTAGTAAAATATTGTGTCGATGAAATGAAAGGAGTATTGCCTACAGCAAGATATTTTAATGTTGATGAAAAACAAGTAAAAGTTTGGTGTAGAAAATATAAGTTACATGGTGTAACAGGATTAACTAAAAATAAGAGAAAATATGATGGAAATTTTAAAAAGTATGTAGTAGAATATATGCATAGTAACCATTTATCTTTAACAGAAACAGCAATATATTTTAATTTAGGACATCATCATGTTGTTCATAAATGGGAGCAAATATACTGTGAGAAAGGACCTCAAGCTCTTTATGAAGAACGACGAGGGCGAAGTAAAAATATGAGTTCTAAACCAAAAGAAAAGAAATTATCAAAAGAAGTTGAAGAAGATTTAATTGAAGAAAATCAACGATTAAGAATGGAGAATGAATACTTAAAAAAATTAAATGCCTTAGTTCAGGAAAGAATCAAGCAAGAGAACAAGAAAAAGTAATAGTCGTTACAGAACTAAGGCAAAAATATAAGTTAACGGCTTTATTAAAATTAGCAGAAATGGCAAGAAGTACATATTACTACTATCTTAAAAAAATAAATAGAAATGATAAATATAAAGAAATTAAAGAAGAAATAACATCAATTTATCATGAAAATAAAGGAAGATATGGATATAGAAGAATAACAATGGAACTTCATAATAAGGGTTTTAAAATTAACCATAAGACTGTTCTAAAACTTATGAAGCAATTAGAATTACAATGTTTTGTAAGAGCTAGAAAATATAAATCATATAAAGGTGAAATTGGTAAAATATGTGATAATCTTCTAAAACGAAACTTTAAAGCAGATAAACCAAATGAAAAATGGGTTACAGATGTAACTGAGTTTTCACTTTTTGGAACTAAATTATATTTATCACCAATTATTGATTTATTTAATGGAGAGGTTGTAAGTTATAACATTTCCGAAAGACCAGTATTTTATCAAGTTATGGATATGATAGAAAAGGCATTTACCAAGATAGAAGACAATACTAATTTAATACTGCATTCGGATCAAGGATGGCAATATCAAATGAAGCAATATCAATATGCCTTAAAGAAAAAAGGAATTAGACAAAGTATGTCTAGAAAGGGGAATTGTTTAGATAATTCTTGTGCTGAAAACTTTTTTGGATTATTAAAGTCTGAATTATTGTATTTACAGAAATTTGATTCAATGGAACATTTTAAGAAAGAATTAATTGAATATATAGATTACTATAATAATAAAAGGATTAAGGGCAAATTAAAAGGAATGAGCCCTGTAAATTACAGAACTCATTTCCTAAAATCCGCCTAAATAAACTTAATCAGAAAGTGTCTAACTTTTTGGGTTCAGTTCAACATTGGGGGATTTTTTTATATATCTAATAATTTTAGTTCTACATCTAACATTTTATATTTATTAGTTTCAGGATCTAGTTTGAATTCTACTAAAGTGTCTGCTAAACTTTCCTTATTTTGCCTTAAATCTGTTGTAAAATATAGTTTTATTTTTGGAATCTCTAATCCTTTCATAACTATGTTTTTGTAAGTTTCTACTATATGTTTTTCGTCTTCACAGTTTATTATTAATTGTGGTAATGAATCATATCCTGAATCTCCCATAACAAAGTTATTATAAAAGTCTGCATAGAATTTCATTTTGTCTTCCAATTTTTTCTCCCAGTCGTCTTCTCTTCTTATTACTTCAAATATAAAGATTATTGATTTTCCGTTTTTTGTAAGTTTAACGCTTCCTCCTGTTGCTCTAAATGTTTTTCCTAATGTTTTTGCTGTTATTGATGGTTTTACTGTGTACTCATCAAATGCTTTTACTTTTCTTAAATATGCTAATAATATTTGATTTCCTGCTAATCTTTTTTTTATCATTCCTACTGGTTTTGTGTTATCACTTGGTTGCCATTTGCATTCTATTCCTCTTGATGTTAATAAGTATTTACCCATTTTTTCTAAACAATAAACTCTATATGTTCCCTTTCCTTCTTCTAATGACGAAAAATAATACCTAGTTAACATTTTTGATTTAACCATTTGCTCTAATTTGTTGTTTAGCTTATCTTGTGAAATATAATCTATACCTTTTCTATCTAATATTTGACATAATTGTCTTGATGTAATAAATTCAAATTCATTTAGAATTTCTAGTATCGAAAAGTGCAACTCGTTTATATGTCCTAAGTTTATCTTGTTTATTATTTGTTGCATTGATACATATCCATCTTTTCCATCAAATGTTTTTATTTCCCCTTTTTTTACAGCAAAAGGTGAGACTGTTGCTTCTATTTGGCTATCTTCTACCATTTTATTTCCTCCTTATCAAATGAATATATTCTAATTCATTTTTTCCTACATTATTATTATACACATGTTTATTGAATTTTTCAATAGAATTTCTTATATTTATTTTCATACTTACAAGAGGTATGCAGTTATCACTGCATACCTCTTACTTTGCCTCGACTCATTTCTAGTTCGAGACTCATCCTGACAACTGCCAGGATGGTGATATCTTCTTCAGATATCTCCTGTTCACTCACTACAATTTCATCGTAACGTGCTAATAATTGCTCTAATGTCATTTTTATAGTTTCCTTTCTCACGCCCCTTGAGCGCTTTATATTCCTATTATACCATATTATGTTAAGAAAATCAAATTAGGTGATTTTACACTAATAGGTTTAATTTTATTTTTCTCTTATTTCTATTCCTGTGATATATCCTTCTGCATCTACAGATGTTCCCAATACTTCATATTCTTTTCCTACTTTTATACTATTTATTGATGAATTAATTTCATCTACATTTGTTGTAACATTTAATAAATAGTTCCCTTCTTCTACTATGCTTACAGATATTTTATGAGTTTCATTTGTCAAATTGCTTGTTGCTATTTGTTGTAATAAAGTTTTCATTGCTGAACCTTTTTGTATTCCTGTATAATTCTTAAACATACTATTAAATGTCTGTACTGGTTGGTTTTGAGATTGAGGTTTTACTCCTCCTAACATTAGTGAATATATTTCTTGAATTAGTTTTGAATTTTGTGTGGCTTTTTGTATAAGTGTAATTGTATTGTTTTGTATTTCAGTTAAATATTGTTGTATTTCTGCTTGTTCTGCTGTTACTATATTTATTGAATTTGCATCTGTGTATTCTGTTTCTTCTATAGTACTTACATATCTTAAATTTGTAGCAATGTTTAATGTTAAGTCTATATTATCTTCTTCTACTTGTAATGCTATTTGAATTGTATTATTTGATTTGCTTCCATTTTCTGTTTTTGTAATTTGTTCATTTGTTAAGGTTGCTGTAATTTTTACATCATCTTCTACATCGTCAATTTCTAGTGTTACTAATCTTTGTGTACCATTTATTTTTGTTTGTACTATTGCTGTATTCTCTCCTCCTGTAATTTTAATTTCTGTTTTTATTTCTGATATTTTTGCATTTAAAATTTCTCCTTCTGTTTTTGATATTTTTAAATTGTCTTCATCTTTGCCTAAAATTAAGTTTAATATATAAGTTTCGTTTGAGTAAATTTCTATGTTAAATCCATAAGTTTTGAACATTGTACAATATAACGAAACTTTCATACTTGTATCCTCTTCTAGATACATTAATTCGTATTTTAATTCGTCTATTATCTCTTGTAAATCTTCTTCTTCAAATGTATTAATTACAGATTTAATTTTGCTTATTATTATTTGTTTTCCTTGTTCATCTTCTTCTAATTTTTTTAAGTATTTCCCAACTAATTCAACAATTTGATTTTTATTTAATGTAAAGTTTATATTATCACATTGCTTTGTTTCTCCATCTACTGTAATGCTTGCTTTCTCTTCTTTTAACATATCATCTTTTATATATTCAGAAAAAATTTCTTTATAGTTTTCTGTAAAGTGAGCTTTTTCTGCATCCGTTAAATATAAGCTTGCACCTTCTCTTTTGCAAATTCCTTCAAACATATTGAATATTTCTGCAAATTCTTCATATTGACTACTTTCATCTATATCACTTTTGGTGAAAGTAATATATTTATCATTTAATTCTTTTGATTTTAATGATATTCTATCATTATTGTATTCTACATCTGCTGATATCTCTTCTACAATGTCTGATAAATTTACACTTAATTTTTCATTTATTATGTTGTTTTTTAAATCTGCTTTAAGTGTATTTGTAATTTTGGTGTTATTTACTACATGTTCTACTTCTTTTAATATTTCTTCTATTCCAGTAGTATTACCTAATTCTATTTTGTTTACTTTTCCTGTAATTGTCGTTTCTGATTCAAATGGTGTTTGGTATAGTTTTTCTTGCTCTTTTACTTTTTTCTCTAAGTCTGTTGTTGAAATTTCGTTTTCTAGGTCTCTTATTCCTTTTACTAATTTTTGTTTAGTTGTTATTGCTACTTTTCCTGTCATAACCATTCCTGCTGTTGTTCCTGCTAATGCAATAATTATTATTAATAGTATTGATACTATTATTAGAATCTTCTTTTTACTTTTCATGATTTTACCCCTTTTTTATAAATTTAACTATATTTTATCATTTTATTACTTTTATGCAATAGTTTTTTTGTATTTTACATTAATTTTTGTTAATGAATAATTACTATTGGCAGTTCCAATATATAAATTGGGGGTTGTGGGTATGATTATATGTTTTTAAATTTATACAAAATTATAAATATACATTGTAGGGGCGATTATTAATCGCCCGCTCTTCGAAGAACATGCTTAAGAATATAAGTTTTTTAGCAAGCCTTTGTTAGAACGGGCGATTGCTAATCGCCCCTACATCTCTCTACAATTTTAAATTCACCTAAAAATTCATCCTCCCCACAAACACAAATTTTTATGTTAGGATAACTTTGAATTGTAACTGCACATCATTTTACGTACCCAATGTTCATCTTCAAATAATTGCCAAAATTCTCCGTCCCTTATGGCAGAGAACTAGCCACCTTAAATTAGATAGCTAGTTCTTTTATATATATGTGGTTATATGAGTTAGGCTATTTTATATAGGCTTCATAATACCTTTAGATTTATTTTTTACCTGTAATTTGTATATCTGGCATTCCTTACTTCCTACTGCCTATATAAAATACGAGTAAAATTTACTCCGTAAATTTTTCACGTACTTTATACCGCTTCTTGGTCTGTGTTTGCTTCTTCTGCTGTGTCTGTTTCTTCTTTTATTACTTCTAGGCTTGAGATTGATACTTCATATGCTGTTCTGTCTTCTACTGTTCCGTCTTCATATTTCTTTTGATATACCCTTGATTGTACTCTTCCTACTGCTTTTACTTGTGTACCAGTTTCTAGGGTGTCACAAAATCTTGCTGTTCTTCCCCATGCTATTGCTGGTATATAGTCTGATTTATTATATGCTCTATTTACTGCTAATAATGCATCTGCAATTTCACGTCCAAATGGAGTTTTTCTGTAAATTGGCTTTTTACATATATGCCCAATTAATGTTACTTCATTTGATACATTTAAGTCTATGTCTTCATCAGTTTCCGCTCTTTCTTCAATTTCTTCTTCTGGAATAAGATCTTTTGCGAATACTGTTAGTACTAATCTGCTTTTTTCATTTTCATAACTATTGTAAGATCTAAATTGTCCTTTTACAACGATTTTTTTACCAATTTCTATTTGGTTATTATTAATTAATCTCTCTGATATTGTTATTGGTATTAAATCAAATGTCTCGCTTAAACGAGGTATTTCCATATCAAATATGTAAAAACTTTCTCCATAGATTTCATGACTGAATCTTTTTTCGCTTGCTACTTTTCCCACTAATACTAAGTGGTTGTTATCTAAATAATTAGTATTCAATTTTTTTTCCTCCCTATTTCTTCTTTATTTTTCTATTGTTTTCTTAATTTAATTCGTAGTACAATACTTATTATACAACTTTTTTTAAATTTTGTCTACATAATTTGTTAATTTTTTCATTTTTTTTGGCTGATTCTTCCGTATAGAAGCATGATTGCGGACATTCCCATAAGATTATTTGTATTTATGCCTATTTTTTCTCCAAAGAATCTTATCTTCATTTCTTGCTGTTCTATTATTTTTCCTTCTATATCCTTTATATTCCTCTGAATACATAATAATATGTCATCTTCTACACTTGAGGCTGTTATTGTTGCCTTAGGATTAAATCCAAATGTTATAACATTTAATTCTACTTGCTCTTCAAATTGTAATTCTAATTCTATATCTGCATTCATAATAAGATATTTTGTATTGTTTATTATTCTGTTTAAGGTTTCTTTATTCTCTTTTATTATATTATTGTTATTTGCAATTAATACTGTTTCAAACTTAATATTTTTTAAATTTTCTACACTTTTTGAATTAATTACAATGATATTATTACTTTTATCTAATTTTTCATCTAATACCATTTTTATTATTTTTTCACTTTTAGAATCGGAAATAATACCTATAAAAGCCATAAATAATAATTCCTCCTTAAGGGTTTCTCTTAATTTGAAAATTATTTTCAAATTTTTCCTATTATTATTATGTATGTTTTATAATGTTTTATACATTTGTATATTTAGTAATTCTTCTACTGTAACTATATTATATTCTCTTTCTTTTAATGATTTTATTACTAATTTTACTTCTTCTATTATATTTTCTGAGTTTGAATTCATTGAAATTATGCTACCATTTGAAATTCTATTTTTTATATTATTCCATATAACATTTGCTTCTAGTCCTTGATAATCTAATGTGTCTATATTAAATCCGATTACTGTATATCCTTTGTCTTTTGCTGCTTTTATTAGGTTTTCATTATATTTTCCATATGGACATTTGAATAGTTTTATATTTTTTTTAAGTAATGTGTTTAGCTTGTTTCCTCCTTCTTCTATACTTTTAATTGCTTCATCATAGTTTAATTCACTCATATCTGTATATGCATTTGACATGTTTGCTATGCAATTTCCGCTTTCACTTATTTTTTTTGTTAATTCTGGATATTTTTTTACCCATTCTCCATATATGCAAAATGTAGCTTTTACATAGCTCTGATTTAGTGTTTCTATTATCTCTTCTATGTTTTTATCATCTTCTAAACAGTTTATCGTAATTGCTATTTTCTTTTGTTCTGTTTCTACTTTGTTTATTGGCATTTTTGTGTCTTCTATAGTGCTTGATGTTGTTAGTGTTTCCATATTTTTCGCTTCTGATAATACTGCTGCTGTAAAAAATAGTACTACTACTGTACTTAGTACAATTAAATATGAATATATCTTGGGTCTATTAAATATAAAAAACATAAATTCTCCTCCTATTTGCACACGCATTATATCTATATGCTTTAAGATTTGAATTTATGCTTTTGTTGTTTATTTAAAAAATTTGATGTGTTTTATGTCTAATTGTTCTCTTTTTAGTATTAAAATTGTTATGCAACTACAGATTATTAGTGAACCTATTATTATTACTATTATTATTATGCTTACTGTTTCTCCTGTTTTTATACTTAATATCATATCTGCTTTTGCTTGGTTGTCTGTTTCGTCTATGTCTTTATAGTTTGCTGGATTTACTAAATTACTTATTTTTACTATATTTGTTGTTGTTCTAATGTTTTCTTCTCCTTTGTTCCACCTTAATACTATTGGTATTTCTTCGCTTTCTCCTGGTTTTATATTTTTTCCCTTTAGTATGTCTGTTATTAGTGTTTCTCCTTCCTTTTCCCAGTGTATTTCGTTGTCTGCTTGATTGAAACTATATCCTTTTGGTATTTGTTCTATTATTTTTTCTGCTGTTCCTTCTATTTCTCCTTTATTGCTTATTCTTATGCAATAGGTTACTAATATGTCTGTTGTTTCTATTTTCGTGCTTTGCAGTTCTAGTTTGTATATTTGGTCTTTTGTTTTAAAGTCGTTTATTTTTTCGCTGTTTCCATTTATGTTTATTTCACTTAACCATTTGTCTACTCCTAGATTAAAGATTTGTTTTTCATAGTAGTATTTTACTATTATTTTGTCTTTTGTCATTTTTCCTTTAGTATTTTCTGTGCTTTCTACAAATTTGTAATATTCTATTTCCTTTTGCTCTGTTTCATATTCGTCTCCTACATATCCTTTTATGCTTTCATTTTCATATATTATGTTGTTTGTTCCTTTTTCTAAATATTGTATTTCTATTTCTGCTTTTTGCTTATAATAGTATATTATTTCTATTGGTTCTCCTGTTATTTTTCCTTTGCTGTTTTGTGGTAATACACTGTTTCCATTTTTGTCTTTTGTTATTAGTTCATATCCTTCAAAATCTTTTGATGGTATGTTGTATTGTTCTCCTATTTCTCCTTGGTGTTCTTGTTCTTCTAATATTTTATTTGTGTTTATGTCTATATGCTTTTCTATTATTTTTCCTGTTTGCTTTTTATAGTAGTATGTTATTATTGTTTGTGAACTGTAGGTTCCGTCTTCATTTTTGGTTACTTTCATTTTTCCTGTTGCATTTTCTGGTGTTTTTACTAATATGTATTTTTCGAATTCTTTGCTTTCTGTTGTGTAATCGTCATTTTCATGTCCGTTTTTTATTTCATCTTCTGTTAATTTTTCTCCTGTTTCTTGATCTATGTATTCTGCTTTTACACTTGCTATTTTAATATAATAGTATTTTACTTCAATTAGTTCCTGTGTCATGCTTCCTTCCGCATTTTCTGGTAATCTACTATTTCCATCTTTGTCTTCTGTTACTAAGTCATATCCTTCAAATTCTTTTGATCCTATTTTATATGGGTCTCCTTCTTTTCCTTCGTATAGTTCATTATATAATAGTTCTCCTGTTATTTCGTCTATGTGTTTTTCTAATACTCCTGCTGAGATTTTAGAATAATAGTATTTTATTATTTGTTCTTCTTCTGCCATAATTATGTTTGGTGTTTCTGGTTCTTCTACTAATATGTATCCTTCGAAATCTTCTGGGTGTGTTTCCAATAAGCCTCCTACTATTCCTGTCTCTGTTTCTTCTTTTAGTATTTCTTGTGTTTGCTTGTCTATATGCTGTACTGTTGCTTGTGTTATTTTTCCATATTTATATATTTTTATTTGTTTTTCTTCTGTGTAAATTCCTTGTTCTTCTTCTGGTCCTTCTACTAGGTTATAACCTGATATATCCTTTTTGCATTCTGATATATCATAGTTTTCTCCTACTATCCCTTCCTTTTCTATTCTGTCTTCTATTTCTTCTTCTGTTATTATGTCTATATATCTTATTTCTAAGAATCCTGGAATCTTGCTAAGAGTGTTTTTAATTATTATCTGTTTTGCATTTGTGTTTGTTTCTTGTCCATTTTCTACATTTGTTATTTCACCTATTTGTTTTGTGTAATATGATAAGTCTCCTTGTGTAGTTTCTTTTTCGTCTACTGTATATTCTATTTCTTGTCCTTTTTCATCATATTTTGGTAGTTCCTCAAAAGTGTATGACCAGTTATCTTGTTCGCCTATTTCGTTTTCTTGTATTACTTCTTCATTTCTTATTAATTGTAGTGTGATCTTTTTGGGTCTCTTTCCGTAAAGGTTTTCTTTGTCTTCCCAGTTTTTGATTACAATTAGATTTATTAAGTATTCTGTTGGTATTTCTTCTTTTGTTTCTACTGGCTCTATTGGCTCTTCTGGTTCTACTTCTAATTTAATTGTTCCTACTGCTGTATTTTCTATTATTTGTTTTGTTGGATCTATATTTTTGTATGCAATTTTTATTTGCTTTGTTATATTTACTACAGATGTTTCATCGTCTTGTATTTCTATTTCTTCTGTCCATGTTATTGTTTTGTTTTCTTTATTATAAGTTCCACCTGATAAGTTTGTTTCTTGGTTTTGTTCGTCTATTTCATATGGTAGCTTATCTATTATTGTTACTACTGCTTTTCCTATATATCCATCTACTCTTGCTTTATAGTTTACATTATAGTCTACTAATTGATTTGTGTTTGTTATTTTTTTTGTTTCTGTTGTTTTTGTTATTTCTTGTGTCTCTATTTCTGGTGTTTTTAGCTTATAATAATATGTTACTATTATTTCATCTCCTTGATATATTCCTCTTGCATTTTCTGGTGTTTCTACCAGTTCATAGTTTCTTAACAGTTCTTGCTCTGTTAGTTCTTTTGTTTCATATTCATTTCCTTCTTTTCCATTATAGTGTTGATCTTTAGCTTCTGTTCCATCTTTTAATAATACTGGCTTTGTTGTTTCTTCTATGTAATGGTGTACTGTTAATGGGATGTCTTTTTCTGAATAATAGTATATTACTTCTGTTGTTCCTGTTACATATAATCCTGTTGCATTTTCTGGTAATATATAGTTTCCTTCTTCATCTTTTATTAGTTCGTATTTTTCTATGTCTAGTTTTGGAATTGTTGTGTATTGTGTGTTTATTTCTCCTTCTGTTAGTTCTTCGTCTGCTACTGCTTCTTCTGTGTATTCATATGTTCCATCTGCTTGTTTTATAGCTTTAAGGTGTTTTGTTAATACTTTTGCCTTTTCTACGTTTTCTATAGTAAATTCGTGGTTTCCATCTGCTGTAAATTCTATTTCTATTGGTTCTTCGTTTAGTTTATAACCTTCTGGTGCTTTTGTTTCTGTTATTTTGTATCTTCCAAATGGTATTTGTGTTAAAGCTTTTCCTTGACTGTTTGTAGTTACTTCTGTGTGATATAATTCTGAATCATCGCTTTCTCCTAGTTGGTCTAGTTTGAAGGTTGCTCCTTCTAGTGGTGCTTTTGTAATACTATCTATTTTATTTATTGTTATTTTATTAGCTTTTAATACATATGTTACCTCTATGTGTTTGTCTTCTGTCATGTTTGTGAATTGTGGCATTGTATAAGTTCCATCTTCATTTACATCAAATTTATATTCTTTTCCATTTAATGTTATTTCTATTATTTCATAGTTTTCGTCTGGAACCATTACTATTTCTTTATTACTATTTTGGGCATGTTTTACTTTTTCATATACTTTGTCATTCTCTCCTGAGATTGAGCCTCCTTTTATTCCATTTATTTCTTTTACATCTGTTGTTATTTTGTATTCTTTTAATTTGTTTTCTACTACTAACTCTTGTATCTCTAGTATCTCTGGTTCTATCACTTTTTCTTTTAGCTCCATTACAAGTGCATCATTGTTACCATTACTTGTTAATGTTTCTCCATTTCCTAAGTTTATCGTTCCTTGAAAGTCTCCTCCTACTAGATATCCTCCATCTTTGTTTTCTACTACTGAGGTTATTGTTCCTCCTATCACTTTTGCCCATTCTATTTCTCCATCTACATTGTATTTTATTAGGTTTCCTTTATTTTTTAATGTTTCTCCATTTCCTAAGTCTATTGTTCCAGAAAAATTTCCTCCTACTAGATAGTCTCCGTCTCCAGTTTCTACTACTGAATTTATTTCATCAGTAGAATTTCCTCCTATTCCTTTTGCCCAGTCTATTTCTCCATCTACATTGTATTTTATTAACATTCCATCAATTCCACCATTACTTTTTAATGTTTCTCCATTTCCTAGATCTATCGTGCTAGAACTAAATTTTCCTCCTACTAGATAGCCTTCGTCTCCAGTTTCTACTACTGAGGTTATTTGGTCAGTAGAATTTCCTCCTATTCCTTTTGCCCAGTCTATTTCTCCTTCTGTATTATATTTTATTAGCATTCCATCATTGCCACCATTACTTGTTAATGTTTCTCCATTTCCTAAGTCTATTGTTTCACTAAATTTTCCTCCTACTAGATAGCCTTCATCTCCATTTTCTACTACAGAGATTATTTCGTCAATAGATTTTCCTCCTATCACTTTTGCCCATTCTATTTCTCCTTCTGCACTATATTTTATTAGTATTCCATCACTGTTGTTACTTTTTAATGTTTCTCCATTTCCTAAGTCTATTGTTCCATTAAAATATCCTCCTATTATATAGCCTCCTTCTCTGGTTTCTACTACTGAGTTTATTATGACTTTATTATATTTATTACTCCCTTGTATTCCTTTTGCCCAGTCTATTTCTCCTTCTGCATTATATTTTATTAGTATTGCATCCATTCCACCATTGCCTTTTAATGTTTCTCCATTTCCTAAGTTTATTGTTCCATAAAAGTATCCTCCTACTAAATATCCTCCTTCTCTCGTTTCTACTACTGAGGTTATTTTGTCACTACTATTTTCTCCTATTCCTTTTGCCCAGTCTATTTCTCCATCTACATTGTATCTTATTATCATTCCGTCAGTGCTACCATTACTTGTTAATGTTTCTCCATTTCCTAAGTCTATTGTTCCACTAAAACCTCCTACTACTATATAGCCTCCGTCTCTGGTTCCTACTACTGAGGTTATTTGGTCACTACTATTTCCTCCTATTCCTTTTGCCCAGTCTATTTCAATAGTTTTTTTGCCTTCTTTTGATGAACCTATTCCAAAGTAATGTTCTTGGTTTGTTATGTCATACTGTTCTGGTGCCTCTATTTCTACTGCTTTATATAGTCCTTCTGTTAAATCTGCTGTTATTTCACCTTTTTCGTTTGTTGCTACTACGTAGTATTCTTTTCCGTTTATTGTTTCTTTTGTTCCTATTATTTCTCCTTTACTGTTTTGTGCAGGTTGTTCTCCATTTTTTAGATTATAGATTGCAAATTTTACGTTTGATATTGTTTCTTGAGTGTCTTTGTCTTTTTTTATTAGTCTGAATGTTGGACTGTCTTCTATTGTTAGTTTTACCAAGTTTCCTTCTACTTGATATTCTTTTTGTGTGTCTCCTTCTTCTATTTGTTCTTGCAATTGTATTTCTCCGTCTATATTTTCTACTTTAAATGTTATGTCTTTTACTTTTGCATATCCGTCTGGTGCTAGTATTTCTTTTAGTGTGTAAGTTTGGTCTATATCTTTTTCTGTTTCGTATTGGTATAGTCCTGTTATTGTTATTTTTCCATTATTATCTGTTGTATATTGCCCTATTTGTTCTATTCCTTTGCATAAGCTGAATTTTGCACCTGATAAATATGTTATTTCTGTATTGTCACCTGAACCTACCAAGTCTATAGTTTTCTTTATTTTCGTTATTTCTAGGTCAAATGTTGGTATTTTTTCGTCTTCTAATGTTATGCTTATGGTTGGTATGCTGTTTTCTTCTGTCGTTCTACTTTCTGTTATTTCTCCTTCTATTTTTTCTATTACATAGTTTCCTTCTTGATTTATTATTTTGAATTTTATTGGGTTTGCTAAATAATATCCTTCTGCTTTTGTTTCCTCTATAGTGTATTCTTGGTTTATTGATAGTCCTTTTATTACTGCTTCTCCATTTATATTTGTTGTTATTGTTCTTCCTTTTTCTGGTAGATTCGCTCCTGTTATTTTGTATCTTATTCCTTTTAATTTGTTTTCTGTTCCTTGTTCTTTTTTAGTTATTTTTAGGGTTGCTTTTACTTCATCTTCTACTTTTATTGTTATTTTATGGTTTTCTCCTTGGTTTTTTATTATTTGTATTTCTTCTTTTGTTTCTCCTTCTAGTTTTTCTATTGTTAGTAATCCTTCTTCGTTTACATGCGCAATAAACCTTATGACGTCTGAATTTAATTCATAGTCATTTGGTGATTTTATTTCTTTTATTTCATATGTTTTTTCTGCATATAGGTTTATTATTTTTAGTGTTTCTTCTGTTTTTGTTACTCCTGTTTTGGTTTCTCCTTCTGTTTCACTTCCATCTTCATTTTTTATTATTTCTTTTATTCCATATGTTGCTCCTGATACTAATATGTCTTTTCCTCTTTGGTATTTTTGTAGTTCTAGATCATATTTTTCTGCTATTCTAAATCCTAATTTATTTGGCTCTGTTTGTGTTCTGTATTTTCCGTTTTCTGTATCTAAGCTAAAGTATACTCCACTGTGACTGTACGTTTTTTGGTTAAGTTCTACCCCCTCTGGTATTTTTACTGTATAGTTGAATACGAATTCTCTTCCTGATGCCATTTTATAGTCTCCTAAGTCTATTAGGAAGGTTTTTATATTGTTCCAGTTTTGTATTTCTTCTGCTGTTTTCCATCCATTTTCACTATTACTTAGATCTCTTTCTGGATTTTCGTTTTCTGAGTAGTATACTTTTGCTATTCCTTTTAGTTCTTCTGGGATTTCTACTCCCTTATTTGTCATTTGTGTTGTAAATGTTGAGCCTAAATCTTGTCCACTTATTACATATGTGTTTCCTTCAAATGGAATTTTTCCTATTATTTGTATGTCACTTATATTACTTGCATAATTATTTTTTATTTGTACTCCTATATCTACTGTTTGTTCTTCTTTTTCTTGGTCTATTACTGCATATGTTGGTTTGATGTCTGCTATTTGTGGTGAGATTGATATACTTTCTTTTTCATCATATTTACTTGCTATTTGACATGTTAGTAATGAGTTTGGTGATATCATGCTTATGCTTGTTGTGGTGTGGTTTACTTGCTCTGTTTTGTTTAGGTTGTTGTTTACATCATATATGTCTTCTGCTTTGTAGTAATAGTCACTTCCATTTTCATTTACTGCATATAGTTCTATTTGTTTTGTAGTTGTTGAAATTCTTGTGTCTGGTGATATGTCTACATTTATTTCTATTGTGTATGTTTGTGGTATATCGTTTTTGGTTACTATTTTTATGTATCTTACACCATTTTCTTCTATTATTTCATAACTTTCTAATTTTACATTTCTGTTGTTTATTGTTACTGTGTTTAGTTTTACGTCTATTATTTCCTCTGGTAGTTTTACTAAGAAAGTTCCGTTCATCCATTCTACTTGATTGCTTATGCTTGAGGTTTGTGTACTTATTATTATTTTTTCATTTTTTTCTGTTACTTGTGTTGATATTGAGTTGTTACTTATGTTTATGTCTGCTACTGATATTGGTGCTTCATATTTTGCTTGATGTGTACTTGTTCCTATGTATTCTCCACTTGAATATCCTACTAGAGTAGACTTTATGTAGTCTAATGTGTCGAATTCTTCTTTTTCATATTTGGTTGTAATTTTTTCATCATCTATTTGTTTTATGTTGTATACATATAGTGAGGTTTCTGTTCTTACTAACTCACTTGTTTCTATTCTTATGTGTTTTACTGGTGTTTCATATTTGTATGGATTGCTTGATGTATAATTGTTCCAGTTTTGGCTTGTCAATGTTCCTAGTAAATTTCCTGTTTCATCATCATATATTTTTATATAGCCATCTGCTCCTAATAGTATATCTGCTCCTGTAACATATATTCCTACATTGCTGATTATGTCTTCTGCACTTTCTTCTAATAAACTGTCTTTTATAAATTTATCTGTTACTTGTGCTTCTCCATCTTTTGTTTCTTTTAGTACTATTCCATCTGTTTTGGAATCTGCTCCTATGAATACTTTCCATGTTACTTTAAAATTGTCGTCTATTTCCTTTTCACTTTCTCCATTATATATTTTTATTGGTTTCTGTTTTGATATTATATATCTTCTTGTTGGCTCTGATACATATTTTCCTACTTTAATTTCTATATCATTGTGTTTTTTTGCTGGTTGTTGATATGTTGCATATATTGTTGTTTGTGCTGTGTTTGATTTATATGGATTATTGAATTCTGTGCTTGGATTGTTGTATCCTTCATAATATGTTTCTACTGGTATTTTTATTTGTACTGATTCTGCTCCTAGTTCTTGATATGCTTCTAATGGATATGTTACTTTTATTGTATAATTATTTTTGTTTCCTAAGGTGGTTTGTACTGTTTTGTCTTCTCCTATAATTGAACTTTTGTCTAGTGTGAATGCTCTTGTTTCTTCATTATAGTTAAATTGTCCATTTGTTCCTGTGTATATTACTTTTGCTGGTGCATATCCATTTAGTTCTGGTATTGTTCCTTCTACATGGTTGTTTTTTAATATTAATTTTTTCTCTGTTTCTTCTGTATATATTGTAAATTCTAAGTCTATTGTTCCTTCTTCTTCGTTTATTGCATTATCGATGTTTCCACTTTGACTGGTTTTGTATATACTTGCTCTTGTAACTCCATACCAATCTATATTAAAGTTTACTGTTTTTGTTATTGGTATTTCTTCTCCTGTTTCTGTTACATATGTTCCTGTAAGTGTTACACTGTTTACTTTACTATAGTTTTCTATATTGTTTCCTATTGCACTTGCTTTTGAAGATGTATATGAATAGTCTCCACTCCTAACTACTCCTGTTATTAATTTTTGAGTCCCATTTCTTAAATCATTGAATTGTATTTCTTTTATGTTATTTCCTATATAGCTGTTTTTTAATTCATCATCTTTTGGTAAGGTGGTTTGTAGATAGAAGTTTTGTGCATTTATTGTAATTTTAGCATTTTTTAAATACCCTGCTTTTTGCACATTTAGTTCCATATATATTGTGTCTTCTTTTCCTATTTCTTTACATGTTCCTCTTACACTTTCTGCATATTCATCATTTTCTATTTTTCTTAAAAAGAAGGCATCGAATTTGACATTTTCTGTTCCTTCTACTGATTCTTCTCCCTCTTTTACTTGTGTGTATGTCATTGCTTTTGCTTGTTCTGGAGTATAGGCTTTCAACTTGCTTTTTCTGTTTTGGAATGCAATTAGTCCTATTGTTATTAGAGCTATTGTACAAATTAGCATAATCACAACAATTAAGGACACTTTTTTGGTGTTCTTTAAGCCATATGTATTGAAATTGTTTTTATCATTTTTGTGCAATTTTCTACTTTCCATTTATTAGATCTCCTTTAGTTTTTAGAATTTATTTTTATTATATAAATTTTCCAGGGGTGTTGTAAATGGTAGTTTTTCGTAGATATAATAAAAAAATCCGCATTTATTACGGATTTTTTTGTTTTTGTGTTTTATTATTTGTTTATTAAATTTATGTATCTTTTTTGTAATATTGGAGCGTATTTCTTAGGGATTTCAGGGTTTCACTGATTTTAACCCAATAATACAATTATGGAAATTACATGTTGTTATTTTCAGTAGTATTTTCATCTCTTGAGTCTGATACTGTATTGTCTATCTCATTTGTTGTATTATTTATTTCGTTTGTTGTATTGCCTATTTCATTTGCTGTATTGTCTATTTCATTTGAGATGTTATTTTCTGTTTCATTATTTTTTGTATCTCTTTCACCAATACTTAAAAATATTCCAAATGATACTATTATTATCACTACTATTATCCCTACTACTAATTCTACTTTTGTCATTCCTTTTTCTTCTTTTAACATATTTTTTCCTCCTTTTTATAATATATTAAATATCTCTTATTTATACGCCCTCAGTAAAATTTTCTCTCATTTCGTCCAATCCTACGATTATTTTTTTGTTTTTGTGGTTTTTTTAGTTGTTTTCTTTTTGGGAGTTTCTTCTGTTCCTGGTTTGTTCCATGATATGTAATCACATTCACCTTTTGCATTGTTTTCACATACGTAAAATCTTCTTCCTCTTTTGGATTTTTTTACTATTACATTTCCTCCACATTTTGGACATTTTTCTTCTATTGTTTCAATTATTGGTTTTGCATTTTTACATTCAGGATAGCCTGGACAAGCTAAGAATTTACCATATCTACCATATTTATATACCATCATTCTTCCACATTTATCACATGGTACATCTGATACTTCATCTTCTAATTTTACATGTTCTAATTCTTTTTCTACTTTTTTTATTGTTTCTTCAAATGGTGCATAAAAATTTCTTATTATTTGCTTCCATTCTTCTTTTCCTTCTGCTACATTATCAAATTGATTTTCAATATTTGCTGTAAAGTCTACATTTATTACATCTCCAAAGTTTTCCATTAGCAAGTTGTTTACTATTTTTCCTAATTCTGTTGGTGCTAATTGTTTTTTATCCTTTTCTACATATCTTCTTTCTAATATTGTTGTTATTATTGGCGAATATGTACTTGGTCTTCCTATGTCTTTTTCTTCCAATGCTTTTACTAAACTTGCTTCTGTGTACCTTGGTGGTGGTTCTGTAAAGCTTTGTTTTGTGTCTATTTTTTCTGATTTTAATTCTTCTTTCTCGGTTAGTTCTGGTAATTGAGTGTCTTTTTCTTCTTCCACATTATCTTTAGTTTCTACATATAATGTCATAAATCCCTTGAATTTAAGCTTTTGACCATTTGCTTTAAAATTATATTCTCCCACTTGTATATCAACTGACATTGTATCATAAATTGCTGCTGACATTTGACTTGCTATAAATCTATTATATATTAGCTGATATAGTTTGAATTGGTCTTTTGTTAAGGCTTCTTTTATATCATTTGGGTTTAATTCTACATATGTTGGTCTTATCGCTTCATGCGCATCTTGGGCTTCTGAACTTGTTTTGTAATATCTGTTTTCATAATATTCTTTTCCATATCTTTTTTCGATTTCTTCCTTTGCTACTGCTCTTGCCATTTCTGATATTCTTGTTGAGTCTGTTCTCATATATGTTATAAGTCCTATGCTTCCATGCCCTGGAATTGTTACACCTTCATATAGCCCTTGTGCTACAGACATTGTCTTTTTTAGACTGAATCCTAGTTTTCTTGATGCTTCCTGTTGCATTGTACTTGTGGTAAATGGTGGTGCAGCTACTCTCTTTTTTTCTGTTTTCTTAATACTATTTATTATGAACTTTTTGTTTTTTATATCTTCTAAAATTTTGTCAACTTCAGCTTTATTTGTTAATTCCATTTTCTTTGAGTTTTTTCCATAAAACTTAGCTTCAAATGTCTTTTTGCTTTTTGAGTCTTTAAGCATAGCATATATGTTCCAGTATTCTTGTGGTATGAATTTTTCTATTTCTTCTTCTCTTTCCACTATTAGTTTTACTGCTACTGATTGTACTCTTCCTGCTGATAATCCTCTTTTTACCTTTTTCCAAAGTACTGGACTCATTTTATACCCAACTATTCTATCTAGTACACGTCTTGCTTGCTGTGCATCGACTAAGTTTAAATTTATTTTTCTAGGATTTTTTACTCCTTCTTGTACTGCCGTTTTAGTTATTTCATTAAATGTTACTCTACAAATCGTGTCTTCTGGTATTCCTAATATATATGCTAGGTGCCATGCAATTGCTTCACCCTCACGGTCAGGGTCTGTTGCAAGATATACCTTTTTTGCACCTTTTGCTTCTTTTTTTAGCGTTTTTATTAAGTCCCCTTTTCCTCTTATATTTATATATTCTGGTTCAAAATCTTTTTCTATGTCTACTCCTAATTTTGATTTTGGAAGATTTCTAACATGTCCCATTGATGCAATTACTTTTGTGCTTCCACCTAAAAATTTTTTGATGGTATTTGCTTTTGCTGGAGACTCAACTATTATTAATCTATCAGCCATTTTTTATCTCATTCCTTCCTAAGGTACATTCTGTAATAACAAAAGGGCACAGTGGTGTCATGTCTCACTGGTATTCCCGCAAACGGTGCCCCTACAATATTATAATATATCTTTTTTATGCAATGTTCAATTTTTTTTACTTTTGTTTATGTTTTGCATTATATATCAAATATATAAAAAGGTCAAGACGCTATTTTTACTTATAAGTTATATACTAAATCTTCAACTATATATTTTGCAATTATTGGTGTTACTTCATTTTTCTTTAATTTTTCTAAAATATTGTCTATTATTTTTTCTTCTTTTGTTACTTTTAGCACTTGCTCATTTTCTACATTTATTTTTTCTGTTTTATATTCTGTTTTTACAATTTCTAATCCATATTGTGTTATCTCTTTATTTTCTGTATTGTCACATATTTTATAATAATCAATTTTTATAGGGTAATTTATCCCTTCATTGAATAATCTTTCTTTGCTAATAAATTTTCCTCCATAAAATTTCTTTATCATCTGTTAACAGCATATAAAATATATGCTTTCCTCCTCTCTTAAATTAATATATTTATAGTATTACTTTTTCGTATATTATAAATATACGACCTTTTTATTATAATTAAAAAATTATATTAATTCAAGAGTTTTCTGTCGCATTTTTTTCCATTTTTTTACATATTAGTTAATGTTTCTTTAATTTCTTTATATATTCTGTCTTCTATATTTGTAATTGATATTTTTTTTGCGTTTTCTCCCATTATTTTTAAGTTTGTCTTATTGGAAATCATTAAATTTATTGTATTATCTAACTTTTCTCCTGTTAATTCATCGTTTTTTATTATTTTTGCTGCATTAACATTTTCCAATACTTTTGCATTATATGTTTGGTGATTGTTTGATACATTTGGTAATGGTATAAATATTGCAGGTTTTCCTATTGTTGAAATTTCTGCAATTGTTGTTGCTCCGCTTCTACATACTAAAATATCAGATATTTTTTCTATTTCTCCCATATCATAAATGTATGGAAAAATTCTTACATCGGAATTTTTTGATATGTCTATATTTCTTTCTTTGCATTGTTCTATTACATTATTATATTGTTTTTCCCCTGCAGATAAAACTATTTTATAGTTTAGTTTTTTGTTTTGTGATAATAAGTCAATTACTGCTTCGTTTATTTTTTTAGCACCTTGGCTACCTCCAAATATTAATACTATTGGTTTCTCATCATTTAGGTTTATTTGTTTTAGCAACTCCTTTTTTTGATTTTCTGTTAATTCTTTAGTGTTTATTTTTATTGGAGTCCCTGTTAATACTATTTTTTTCGCATTTGGAATCCTATTTCTTGCATCTTCAAAACTTATTAATATTGTATCTGTTATCTTTGCTAACATTTTAACTGCTTTTCCTGGGAATGCATTGCTTTCATGTAGCATTGTTGGTAATTTTAGTTTATGTGCTGCCAATAATACTGGTCCACAAATATACCCTCCAACACCGATTACTATATCTGGTTTAAATTCTTTTATAATTTTTTTTGCCTGAAATATTCCTTTAAATGTTCTGAAATTTTTTATTATGTTTTTTCCCAGTCCATATGCTTCTACTCGTTCTAGCTTATACCCTGCTCTTGGAACTAAATCGTTTTCTAATCCTCTATCTGTTCCTATAAAAATTATTTCTGATTTTGGTTCTTCTTTTTTTATTTTGTTTGCTATTGCTATTCCCGGATTTATGTGTCCAGCAGTTCCTGCTGCTGCTATTATGACTCGCATGTTGTTTCTCCTTTCATTGTTCTAGAAATTAGAAGTTAGAGCTTAGAACTTAGAAACTATAAATCTCTAACATCTAACCTCTATTTTCTAACTTACTGTTTTTGATATCTTGATATGTTCAGCAGAATTCCTACTGCACATAATAGTATTAATAGTGCTGTTCCTCCATAACTGAAGAATGGTAATGGCATTCCTGTGTTTGGCATAGATGATGTAACAACCGCTATATTTATTATTGCTTGTAATCCTATTAGTGATGTTATTCCTATTGCAACTAAACTTCCAAATGAGTCTGGTGCTTTCATTGCAATTAATACTCCTCTCCAAATAAATATTCCAAATAATAAAATTACTGCTAAACATCCAACAAATCCTAATTCTTCTGCAATAACTGAAAATATGAAATCATTTTGTGGCTCTGGTAGATATAAATATTTTTGTGTACTATTTCCTAATCCTACTCCAAATAGTCCTCCTGATCCTATTGCATACAAACTTTGTATTACTTGCCAACCATCTCCTGTTGGGTCAGCCCAAGGATCCATAAATGATGTTATTCTTGCTAATCTATATGCACCTTTCTCAAAATATTTTGCCAATATGTATAATGATATTCCCCCTACACCTGCTATTGGAACTCCAACTGTTACAAAATATTTCATCTTTGTTCCAGCCATTAGCATTAATATTACTACAACCATGCCTATTATTACTGAAGCACTTAAGTGCGATTGTACAAATATTAGTATACCTATTATTGGTGCTATCCATAGTAATGGACAAATAAAACCTTTGAAAAATGTATGTATTTCGCCTTTATGATCTGTTAGATATCTGGCAAAAAATATAATCATTGCAACTTTTACCAGTTCTGATGGTTGAAATGTAGATAGCCCTGGTATCTTTATCCATCTTGTTGCACCATTTGCATCATATTTTAATCCTGGAATTAAAACTGCAAACAGTAACCCTATAGAAGCAATATACGCTATTTTATAGAATTTTGCCCATCTTCTATAATCTATTTTTGATATAGCAAGCATAGCTATTATTCCAACTCCAGCACTTACCGCTTGGGTTTTTACATATGCATAACTAGTTCTACCTTCTGATAATGCTGATGGTGAACTAGCAGATAAAACCATTACTAGACCAAATCCTAACATTACTAATACTGTTATGAATAAAATGAAATCAAATTGTCCTTGATTCGAGGATTTTTTATTTGGTCTTGCCATGCTAATATCATTCTCCTTTCTCTACATCCTTTTTGTGTTTATATTTCCATTAATTTAATATTATTACTTTACATTGTAGGGGCACGGTGCGCCGTGCCCCTACACGTAATCCAATCTATTTTTTTGTTTTTTTATAATTTATCATTTAAATAATCAAAATCCCAATAATACATGCAATAAGTGTAATTAGGCTGAATACTGAAACTACTGTACTTTCTTTCCATCCTGATAATTCAAAGTGATGATGTAATGGTGCCATCTTAAATATTCTATTTCCTGTCTTTCTAAAATATGACACTTGAATTATTACTGAAAGTGTTTCTAAGACTGGTACTATTGCAATTATTACTAATATTAATGGCATTTTTAAATATAAAGCCATTGATACAATAACTCCTCCAAGTAGTAATGAGCCTGTATCTCCCATAAATACTTTTGCTGGATGTAAATTAAACATTAAAAATCCTAAACATGCTCCACTAACTAAGCTTCCAAATAGTGCTACCTCTGGTTCTCCTTTGATAATTCCTATTACTGTTAAACATGCTACTATTATCATGGAAACACTAGTAGATAGACCATCTATTCCATCTGTTAAGTTAATTGCATTTGTTGTGGCTAACATTGTGCATATTGCAAATGGTATATATATAAGTATTGGTATGTCTATATATACATTAATTATTGGTATTAGAGTTTGTGTTCCTATTTTTTCTGTATTTGTTAATACTAGTGCATATATTACTGATATTACAAGTAATCCCAACATTTTTGCTGAAGGGCTTATTCCTTTTGTATTTTGATATCTCAATTTCGTTGAATCATCTATACATCCTATAAGTCCAAACCCTAATGATACCAATATCAGTGGAATTATCGCATTTATCTTTATTGCTAAAAATATTCCTACAATTATAATCGTTATTGCAATTATTATTCCTCCCATTGTAGGGGTTCCTTGCTTTTGTAAATGACTTACAGGTCCTTCTTTTCTTTCTATTTGACCTACTTTTAGTTTTCTTAATATCGGTATTATAATTAATGAAAGTACTACTGTGATGCAAAATGATACAACTAGTATCTTTAATTCCGATTTCATTTTTATTTTTTCTCCATTTCATTTATTATTTCGTTTACAATTATTCTTTCATCAAATGGATTCTTCTTATGATTTATCTCTTGGTATGGTTCATGTCCTTTTCCTGCAAGAACAATTATATCGTTTTTATTTGCGATTTTTATTGCTTTTTTTATTGCTTCATATCTATCTACTATACATTCATATTTACCTTTTGTTGTTTTTATTCCTTCTTCTATTTGATTTATTATTTTTTGTGGGTCTTCAGTTCTTGGATTATCTGATGTAATTATAGTATAATCAGCAACTCTTCCAGATATTTCACCCATTATAGGACGTTTTCCAGAGTCTCTATCTCCTCCACATCCAAAAACAGAAATTACTCTTCCCCTAGTATATGCTGAAACTGCTAGTAAAATACTTTCTAAACTTTTTGGTGAATGTGCATAGTCTACCATAATTGTAAGTTCTTTTTTGTTTGGTATTAATTCACTTCTTCCTGGAACTTTTATTTCTGGCAATGCTTCTTTTATTGCTTCTACTGTAGCATTAAATTTTACACATACACATATTGCTGCAAGTGCATTGTAGATACTAAATCTTCCTGGTATTCCTACTTTTATTCTTTCATTTTTTCCATAAAGTTTTTGTTTAAAATCTGCATATGTGTTTGTAATTGTAATATCTTTTGCAAAATTATCTGCTGTATTGTCAATTCCATATGTTTTTATTTCACATTTTGCTTCATGTATTACTCTTTGTCCATATAAGTCATCTGCATTTACATATGCTATGTCACATACATCAAATAGTTTTAATTTTGATGTGAAATAGTCTTCCATGTCTGGATGTTCTTTTGGACTAATATGGTCTTCTGAAAGATTTGTAAATACTCCAACATCAAAATGTAACCCATATACTCTATTTAATTTTAAGCTTTGTGAAGATACTTCCATAACTGCTATTTCGCATTTTTCATCTGCCATCTTTTTTAGTAATTCATATAAGTGTATACTATCTGGTGTTGTTCTGTCTGAATCCTCTATTTTTTTGCCATTTATATATGAAGCAATAGTTCCTATAAGTCCTACCTTTTTACCTTGTTTTTCTAATATTTCTTTTATCATAAATGTAGTTGTTGTTTTTCCTTTTGTTCCTGTAACTCCTATTAATTTTAATTTCTTTTCAGGATTCTCAAAAAAGTTTGAGGCACATATTGCTTCTGCAATTCTTGTGTCTGGTACCATTAATATTGTTATATTATCATTTGTAGCAATTTTTCTATAGTCATATCCCTCTTGTATCATTATTGCTGTAGCACCATTTTCTATTGCGTTTTCTATATATTCATGTCCATCTGTTTCAAACCCTTTTATCGCAATAAATAAAGAATCTTTAGTCACCTCTTTTGAGTTACTTGTAATTGTTTTTATCTCTACATCTACATCGCCTTTTGCTTTAATTCCAGTGATTCCACTTAAAATATTTCTTAAAATCATAGATTTATTCTCCCCTTCCATAATATAATTATATTATAGGTCATCGTATATTATATAATTCTTTGAAAGTTTTGTAAAGAAATTTGGATATAAATTTTAAATTCACCTAAAAATTTATCATCCCCACAAGTACAAATTTAATAATGTCCCAATTTCTGGAAAACTAGAAAAGAGAACTAATCCATTTTCCAGTTCCCTTTTCCATTTTTCATATATTATTGTTTAAAATCTGTTCTCTTAATAATGTCTTACTGTCTATAATTGTTATTTCATAATGATTTACATTTGAATATCTATATTCTATATCAAATTCCTGTTCTTTACCTATTTTTAAATTATTAATTTCTAAATACTCAGTGCCTAAGTTTACATTTCTTTTAGAATATAAGTCTAATTTTATATATGTTCTTTCTATATCTTTTTCTGAATTATTTTTTATTTTTCCTTTTGCATATCCATTTACATCTGTTGTTTTTACTTCGCTCATTATTATTTCTGGCGTTGTTTGTTTTATTTCTCCTGATATTGTTTTATATGTATTCCTTAATCCAACTTTTATCATACAATCTGTAAATATCGCAAATACTACTATTAGTATTCCATAAAACATAACTTTTTTAAATGTTGCCATATCTATCATTCCTCTCTAATTCTATAAATATATGTTACCACATTTTAAACAAAGTGTCAATTTTATGTAAATTTTTATTGAGTAATTTTTTTATAAATTTGGGGTTGTGGGGATGATTATATGTTTTTAAATTTATACAAAATTATAAATATACGTTGTAGGGGCGATTATTAATCGCCCGCCCTTCGAAGAACATGCTTAAGAATATAAGTTTTTTAGCAAGCCTTTGTTAGAACGGGCGATTGCTAATCGCCCCTACATCTCTCTACAATTTTAAATTCACCTAAAAATTCATCCTCCCTACAAACACAAATTTATATCTTATCTTTAATATAAATAAAAAAATAAGGAAAAACTGCATTCCTTGACAAACCTGTCTAAGAATGCAGTTCTGGATTTGAGAATTTTCTAATGTTCTGCGTTGCTCATGACCTTAACCGAAAGCACATATATCGGCTTGCCATAGCGATTGACCAACTGGTGGAATTTATCTTTATTACAAAACTCCACTTTTCCGTCTGGGAAGAAATACCATTCCTTCACTTTCTTGATCTGTTTTCCACCATGAAATGGTTCCTATTGTACCATAGAATCACTGTGTTTTCAATATTTTAATCAATTTTTGCTACAGTTCAGGTGGTAATAATTCACAATCGCATTTATTTATTCTTTAAAGCGTAATCAATACATCTTACTATTAATGTATTCAAGCTAATATTTTCATTTTGTGCTATCTGTGCTAATTGTTCCTTTTGTTTATGTGTAATTCTTAGTGTAACTCTTTCTATTTCATTATCTGCATATTCTTGAACATCAAATTTTTTCATATTTATTTTTTCCTTTCATATTAGTAGTCTTCCTAATTATATGAAAAAATAGTCAATAAATATGATGTCATTTTACTTGACGTCATAATATGAATATGTTAGAATAATCTTAGCCATAATATAAAATTTAATATATTAAGGCTCCCAATAAATACTGCTATTCATTTTGTTTAGTGGTATTTTCTGTCTTTAGCCATTTTATGTTTATCAATACAAATTTTTGCATATTTTTTTGCGTCCTCAATGTGCGTTTTTTCTTGCATTTTGTAAAATAACTGATATAATATATATATTAAAAACGATATTGAAAGGATGATTTTATGAAGGCTTTAATTAGTGTATCTGATAAAACAGGTATTGTTGATTTTGCAAAAGAATTACAAGCACTAGGTATTGAAATTATTTCTACTGGTGGTACTTATAAAAAATTAATGGATGAAGGTTTAAAGGTTACTGAAATTTCTGAACTTACAGGTTTTCCTGAGTGTTTGGATGGAAGAGTTAAAACTTTACACCCTAAAGTTCACGCAGGAATTTTGGCTATGCGTTCTAAAGAAACACATATGAAACAATTACAGGATTTGGGTATTGATACTATTGATTTTGTAGTTGTAAATTTATATCCTTTTAAAGCTACTATTTTAAAGGATAATGTGACTCGCGAAGAGTGTGTTGAAAATATCGATATTGGTGGTCCTACAATGTTACGTAGTGCTGCTAAAAATTATCAAGATGTTAGCGTTATTACAGATCCTGCTGATTATTCTAAGGTTTTAGATGAATTAAAATCTAATGGACAAGTTAGTCTTGATACTAAGTTTTACTTAATGAATAAAGTTTTTGAACATACTGCAAATTATGATGCTATGATTTGTAATTATTTGAAGAAGGAAAGAAATGATACTTCTTTCCCTAACGAACTAACTTTGACCTATGAAAAAGTACAAGAAATGAGATATGGTGAAAATCCTCACCAATTAGGTGCTTTATATAAAGAAATCGGAAAATGTACAGGTTCTTTAACTGTTGCAAAACAATTAAATGGTAAAGAATTATCTTTTAATAATATAAATGATACTAACGGTGCATTAGAGTTATTAAAAGAGTTTGATGAACCAACTGTAGTTGCTTGTAAACATGGAAATCCATGCGGTGTTGGTAGTGATAATGAAAATATTTATACCGCTTGGAAAAAGGCATTTAATGCTGATAAAACGTCAATATTTGGTGGAATAGTTACTGTTAATCGTGAGGTTACTATGGAACTTGCTACAGAAATGAAAGAAATCTTCTTAGAGGTTATTGTTGCTCCTTCTTTCGCACCTGATGCACTGGAATTACTAAAATCAAAGAAGAATTTAAGATTATTGGAATTGCCTGATATAAGTGTTAAACAACCTGAAGGTAGCTATGATATTAAAAAAATTAATGGTGGAATAATAGTTCAGACTATAGATTCTAAATTATTGGATGATTATACTGTTGTTACTAATAGAAAGCCTACTGATAAAGAATTGGAAGATATGATGTTTGCTTGGAAAGTTGTAAAATATGTTAAATCAAATGGTATTGCCATTGCTAAGGATAAGCAAACAATTGGAATTGGGCCTGGACAAGTAAATAGAATTTGGGCAGCTAAACAATGTTTTGAACATGCTGAAGAACTTATTGCTCCTGGTGTAACAAAAGGTGCAGTTTTAGCTTCTGATGCTTTCTTCCCTTTTGATGATTGTGTTGAGGCTGCTCACAATGCTGGTATTACTGCAATTATTCAACCTGGTGGCTCTGTACGTGATCAAGACTCAATTGATAAATGTAATGAGTATGGAATTAGTATGATTTTTACAGGAATGAGACATTTCAGACATTAATGTCTGAAATATCTCATTCCTTTTTTATCTTTTTTCAAACGACTGATACTTCCCTTTTTTCTATAAATTTTTCCATAATATATCTTTGCCACTCTCTAAACATTTTATCTACATATTCTTCTGGTTTTACCCATATTACATTATGGTCTTTTTCAATTGGCTCTGCTACCTTCTTATCAAATTCCGCAATATATACACTTGCTATTACTTCTATATATCCTTTATCTCCTGCAAATATAAATTCACCTACTTCTCCTAATTCTTTAATATTTTTTATTGTATATCCCGCTTCTTCTATCATTTCTCTTTTTAATGCCTCTAATTTTGTTTCCCCTTCTTCTATTCCTCCTCCTAAATAAAAGTTTTCTATCCCTTCTTCTGTTGGCTTTTTTACAATTCCTATTTTATCATCATCTTTATTTACTATAATTGCATATGCTCCTGGTCTTTTTCTATATTCTACGTTTTCGTCCTTTTCTCCTACATATTTCAATTTTATTCATCTCCTATTATTAGTATTTAATTATATTTTATATCACATTTTATCATTTTTTCATAGTCATTATTAAAATTTTTAGAGTGATTTTTTCATAATTAGTTTACATCTCATTAAATATAAATTTGGGGTTATTGTTCTAGAAGATAGATGTTAGAAATTAGAATTACATGTGTAGGGGCACATTGCATGTGCCCAATATATATTTTTAATGAATAATGAATAATAAATGAATATGCAATATATTTATAATTAAATGTAAATGTTTAAATTCTTATAATTTCAATGGGCACATGCAATGTGCCCCTACAGATAAATACATATTTTATAATAACAACAATGTTAAAATCTATATCTATATTTTTAAAATCCTCCCCACAAACACAAATTTAATTGTGTTTTTCCAGAAAAATAGTGGAGCTAAAAGCTCCACTATTTTTAGTGTTATATAATTTATTTATTTAATCCTTTGTTTTTTCTTAAAAATGAAGGTATGTCTAAGTCTCCTGAATTACCACTTGAGCTTTCTACTGATGCTGGTATTGGATTAACTTTTTGTTCCCATGCTTTTGATACAATTTGGTCTACTCCTATTTTTGAAAATGGTTGTCTTGGTTCTTCATCTATAAATCCTGTTGCTATTACTGTTATTAGTAATTCGTCTTCTAGAGATTCATCAATTACTGTACCAAATATAATGTTTGCTTCTGGGTCTACACTTCTTTGTACTAATTCTGCTGCTGTATTTACTTCTTGTAGTCCTAAAGAGCTTGAACCTGTTATATTTATGATTACTCCTCTTGCTCCTTCTATTGATGTTTCTAGTAATGGACTTTGTATAGCTTGTTTTGCTGCGTCTTCTGCTCTGTTTTCTCCTGATGCTCTACCTATTCCCATGTGTGCCATTCCTGTATCTAACATTATTGTTTTTACATCTGCAAAGTCTAAGTTTACAAGACCTGGATTTGCTATTAAGTCTGATATTCCTTGTACACCTTGTCTTAATATATCATCTGCCATTCTAAATGCATCTATTATTGATGTTTTTCTGTCTATTACTTGTAATAATTTATCATTTGGTATAACTACTAATGTATCTACTTTTCCTTTTAAACTTTCTATTCCACGTTCTGCTTGTGCAAGTCTTTTCTTTCCTTCAAATGTGAATGGTTTTGTAACAACTCCTATTGTTAATATTCCCATTTCTTTTGCACATGCTGCAACTGTTGGTGCTGCACCTGTTCCTGTTCCTCCACCCATTCCAGCTGTAACGAATACCATGTCTGCTCCACGTAGTGCTTCTGCTATTTCTGATTTACTTTCTTCTGCTGATTGTGCTCCAACATTAGGGTCTGCTCCTGCTCCTAGTCCTCTTGTTATTTTTTCTCCTATTTGTATTCTTGCACCTGCTCTAGAGATTTGTAGTGCTTGCTTATCTGTATTTACTGCTATAAATTCTACTCCTTTTATTCCTGCATCAATCATTCTATTGACAGCATTATTTCCTCCGCCACCAACTCCTATTACTTTGATTACTGCACTTCCTTCATTTCCTCTAATTAACTCTTCATCATTATATTCTAACATTATTTTTCCTCCTCTAATTAACTATAAAAGAATTCTTTCATTCTTTCAAAAACCATTTTCAAAATATTTTCTTCTTTTGATGTGTCTATTGAACTTGAGACTGATTTTGCAAATGGCTTTGATGCAATATATCTAACTAGTGCATATGCTGTTCTATAGCTTGGCCTAATTGTACTTACTAGTCTTCCTGTTGATATTTTTACAGGAATGTTTAATATAATTTTGCCTGCCACATCACTTTTGTTAATATTTGCTATCCCTTGTCCTGTTAGCACTACATTATTTATTCTAGGTTTTATACCTTGAAGCATTATGTCTTTATTGACTAAAGCAAACATCTCTTCAATTCGCGCTTCAATAATTTCTATTAGCTCTGAACTTCTAATTGTTTTTGTTTTTGCTTCTCCTGTATATGTACTTAAGAAAATTTCGTTATCATTGTCTATAAAAGATTTTAGAGCAAGTCCATATTGCCTTTTTAGTTTGTCTGCTTCCTCTTCACTAATATTTAATACTAAAGAAATGTCTTTTGTTATTGTGTCTCCTCCTACTGGAATAGTGTTTGTGTATATAAATTTATTTCCCTCAAATACTCCTATATCTATATTTCCTGCTCCTATGTCTAATAACATAATATTGTCTGTTAATTCATTTCTGTCTAAAACTAGATTTCTTTCTGCAAGAGTAATTGGAACTAAACCATCTATTTTTTCTATTCCTGCTTTTCTAAATATAGAAGATATCTTTTTTAGGTATTCCTTATCTAACAGTATTACTTGTGCTTCTACTGTAAGATTACTTGTAAATGCTCCTATTGGATCCTGAACTGCTTCTCCATTATCTAGTATAAAGCATTCGGGTACAACATCTATAATTGTTTTTCCATCTGGTACTTCTATATCTTTTACTAACATCATACTTGCACCAACATCTTTAATTGATATTCCTGCATATTTGTCCTTAACTTCCTTTGTTGCTGAATTTTGTACTATTGTTACATATTTACCTGGAACTGTGACATAAGCAGAGTTTATCTTTAAATTGGCTTCTTCTTCTGCATCTTGAATTGTCTTTGCTATTGATTCTGCAACTTCTTCTTCGTCAATAATTTTTCCCTTTTTTATTCCTCTACATTTTGTTTTTATAGAAGAAATTATTTCAATTTGATTAAAATTATTTACCTCTCCAACAATAGCGGATACTTTTGAAGTTCCTATATCTAAGCCGACAATTATATCACCTATTGCCAATTTTTTCTCCTCCAATTTTATATATTTTCTATGCACTAAAGAATATAATATTTTTAATAAAAAGTCAATAGAAACTCGTAATATTTTTGTAATATTTTTGAAACATTTTTGTAATAAAATCGATGTGTATTGATATTACTCGTTTCTAGAATTTTAATCTATTTTTTTGATTTCTTTTGTATTTGTCCATATTTTTTCAATATAATATTTCCTTATTATAGTTAAATTTAAAAACATTCTATTTACAAATACTACAATTGCTGCTAAATATATATCTACATTTAATTTGTCTCCTAAATATGTTAATAGCATTGATAATATCGCGTTTCCAAAAAAACCTGATACAAAAACTTTGAAATCAAAGTTTCCCTTAAGTGTTGAAGATATTCCTCCAAATATTGAATCTAATGCAGCAACAATTGCTATCGCCAAATATTTTGAATATGTATATGAAATTATTGGAGCATTAACTCCTAATATTACACCTATTAAACATCCTAGAATTATAGCTATTACTATCAATTTTACCAACCCTTTCTTATTTTACATAATTTAAAGTCATTTCACCCTCATATTTATTTATATAAACATTATTATCTGTAACCGTAGATATTGTATATCCCTCTGTTTTATATTCATCTAAATAACCTTTTTTTATGCTTAATGCACTTTGCAAGTATGTTGAATCTCCTATTGCTTTTAAAGTATAAGGAGATGTTAGTCTTTTTCCATTAATCATAATAAATTCTCCAACATCAACTATATCTGTCATTGATACTATTCTTTGGTTATTTATTGATATTGCTTCTGCTCCTGCTGAGTTTAATTCATTTATTAAATTCATTAATTTTTCAGATGTAAATTTTGCTTCACTATTGTCTGTTAAAGTTATTATAATCCCTGTACCTTGCACATCTGTAAGCCCTAATAACATCTTTGCTTTACTGTATTCTTCTTCTAATAATTCTCCTGCTTCATCATTTGATGCGATTCTATCCTTATATTCTTTTACTTTATTTCTATTACTTTCTAGTTCTTTGTTTACGTCTTCATATTCTTGTTTCCAATTTGCTAATGCTTCTCTTAGTTCGTTTTCTCTCATGGTTTCAAGGTTTGATTCCTCAATGCTATCAGCCGTTTTAAATTGAATACACATTATATAAACAATAATAAAACACATAATACATATCGTTATAGAAACTGGCAATTTACTTTTATCAATTTTAAATATTCTTTTCTTATCATTCATATAAGAGCACTATCCCTTCATTTTATTTCTTTATTGTCATATATTTAGCATTCATTACCTTATTATATTTTGGAATTGTAACCTCTGCTGATTTTTTTACTTCCACTGTTATTCCATATTCCTCCATGAATTCTATATATGACCCTGGTCTTGTTATTCCATTTAGCCTTTCTCTATTTCCTATTGCTGATATTATGAATGGTGAGTTTATTTTTACTCCATTAACTGTTATAACAGCTCCTACGCAATCAATTGCAGTTGTAGATATTACTCTTTGTCCATTTATTGAAATTGCCTCTGCCCCTGTATTTTTCAACTCATTGACTAACTCTATTATATCAGTATTATGTACTAATTCATCTTTTAAGTTTTCATCTTTTATATTTGCATTAGCATTATCTGCTACTGTAATTATTATACCTTCTCCTGTTAAGTCTGTTAATCCTAATAATGAATTCATGGATTTTAATTCTTGTTCCATTTCTGTAAATGAGTTATTATCTTTACTTGCTTCCTGCCTTACTTGTTCAAGTTTATTCTCAGATTCTTGTAATTCTAAATATGTTTTTTCATATTTTTCTTTCCATTTTAATACTTCATCTCTTAAATCATTGTTAGAAGTTTTTATGTTGTTTGAAATAGAGTTCTTTTTTATAGTGTTTATTTGAATTACAATTCCACTAGTTAATAATATACACATTACTCCTAATGTTATTGCTATTTGCTTTTTGTTCATATTTTTTTCCTTTCATATCCTAATAATTTCGTTGTAGGGGACACGTCTAAAAATTATTCCCGCCGCAGTAAAATTTGGCAAAGCAAATTTTACTGCAATTAAAACTCAATATTTTTTATTTGGGAGAGAAATAAACTTGTTCTTGATTTAAATATATTATACCTGGTATCCCTTGTTGTTCTTCTAATACGTATTTCATATATAATATTTTGCTACTTAAATTACTTATATCTCCTAAGTATGCCTCTTTTGCTTCTTGTTCAAATGTTAGAATGTAATTAGATTTGTTAGTAATATCTATTTTACTTAATTCTTCGTTTATTTCTATATTTTTCATCGAATCTACTATTTGTATTACGTTTTGCAATTTTTCTAAGTCTTCGTTTTCAAGTCTATTACCTTCTATTATATTCTCTGTTTTTGTCGATATCCCTGTTATTATAGCTAAAGGTAATTTAATTTCAGATTTCTCTAAAATATATCCTTGGTTATTTATATATGCAAATTGTCCTTCTTCCAAAGAAATTAAATATGTTGGCGTTCTTTCTTCTATAGTTATCTCTATTTTTGTTGGTAATTTTCTTTTAATTTTTACACTTTCTACATATCCATTAGTTTTTATATTAGAAATAATTTCTGATTTTCTAAAGTTAAATATGTTTTCTCCTGTTTTTAATTCTGATAAGTCTAAGTATTCTTCTTTTGAAAACTTCTCATTTCCTAATATCCTAATTTCATCTATATTAAACATAGGTGATGTAAATGCATATATTATTAATCCAGTTAATAATGCTATAAAAATTAAGAGTTTAAATATTAATTTTATAATTCTATATCTTTTCATTCTTTTTTCTTTTTCGATTTTAGGATTTTTGTTTTTCTTGGTTCTATATTTATCTCTAGAATTTTTTTGCATTTATTCACCTTCTTCTACTTTTATTATTGCTCCTAATTTTCTTAATTTTTCATCTAGATTTTCATATCCTCTTAATATATATTCTATATTTGAAATTTCTGTAATTCCTTTTGCTTGTAAAGCTGCAATAACTAAAGCAGCTCCCCCTCTTAAGTCCATTGCTTTTAAATTAGTAGCTTTTATGTCTTTTTCTCCTGTTATTTTTATTTTTCTTTCTTCTTGTATTATATTTACTCCCATCTTCTTTAGTTCAGAAACATATTTATATCTATTCTCAAATATGTTTTCTTCCATAGATGATGTTCCATCTGATTGTATTAGTGTTGCAACAAATATTGATTGCATATCTGTTGGAAAGCCTGGATATGGCTCTGTTTCTATTTCTACATGAGAAAGTTTTTCTGGTGCTTTTAATAGTATTTGATCCTTTTCTATGCTAATGTTACAACCACATTCTTTTAGTTTATCTAATGTTTTTTCCATATGCCTAGGTTCAGCATCTATTAGTTTTATGTTTCCATTGTTTGCTGCAACAGCACATAATAAAGTTCCTGCTTCTATTCTGTCTGGCATTACTCTGTAGCTTACATTTTCTAAGTGATCTACTCCTGTAATCTCTACACTATCACTTCCTGCACCTTTTATTTTAGCCCCCATTTTATTTAATAAATTTTGTAAATCTTCTATTTCTGGCTCTTTTGCTGCATTTTTTATTTTTGTAACTCCATCTATAAAAATTGATGCTAACATTATATTTTCAGTAGCTCCAACACTTGGAAAATCTAAAATAATTTCAGTTGGATTCATTTCTTCAGCCATACAACTTATATTCGTTTCTTTCATGCTTACATTTACTCCAAGCTGTTTAAATGCTTTTAAGTGTAAGTCAATAGGTCTTTTTCCTATATCACATCCACCTGTTTGTGATAGTTTGTGGATACATAAATTTCAACTGGAATGTTAGACCTCCATTTTCGTACAATTCATTATACATCATATCATTTAGGTTATGCAAGTCTTTTTCTTCTTTTGGTATTTCGTTTTTATCAAATACTACAATCTTATCAAATAATCTTGAAAGTTCCTCTTTTCTTAATCCGTTTTTCTTTATATCTTCTAATGCCTTAAATATTAATTCTTCTTTATCTTCTAGCTTATTTAAGCTATTTAATCTAGTTTCTGTTTCCTTTATTCTCTCTTCTTCATTCTCAATTTTTTTATCTAACTCTTGTTTTTTATCTTTGAATAAAAATTCTGGTATTAAATCATTTAGTTTATCTTCATAAATTTGCTTATATTGTTTTTGTAACTTATCTAGAGCTTGTCTCAATTTTGTTAAATCATTTTCTAATGTGACTTTATTTGTGCTAATTGCTTTTACGTTATCCATTACAAAACTTTTAAACTCTGGATTACTTATTAAATTATCTATATATGCGTTTACTATTTGGTCTAAATACTCTATTTTAATTCTATGTGGTGTACAACCATAGTTTTCTCTTATGTCATCCTTTATAGCACCTTCATTACTATACTTCTTGCATATATAACTATCTGGTCTTTTTCTTGTGCCACTCGTTCCTTTTCTTTTGTACATTAGAGTTCCACATCTTCCACAATATAAAAGTCCTGAATATAAATTGTTTTCTGTATCTACAAATTTAAAACCATTGTTATACTTATCACTTTCTTTTTTTCGCTTTGTCCTTATTCTTTGTACTTTTTCAAATAATTCTTTTTCAATTATAGCTTTATGATGATTTTCTATTATAGTCCATTCTTCTTGTGCTTTTACTCTTGTTTTTTTAGATTTAAAGCTTACTTTTTCTGTATGTCCTCCTACATAATCTCCAATATATCTTCTATCGTCTAATATCCTTACAATATGCTGTGCTTTCCAATTCGCTGTTTGCTTTGCATTTGTAAAATTTCTTGACTGAGATGGTGTTGGAATTCCCTTTTTATTTAAATGTGTTGCTATTTTCTGATAACCCCAACTTTTAGAATATAGTTCAAAAATTTCCTGTACTACTGGTGCTGTTTCTGAACTTACTACTAATTGTTTTCCATCTTTATCGTATCCATATATTGCCTTAACAAGTAAATCCCCCTCCTCAATTTTATGCCTTAAATTTCTTCTTATATTTTTACTATCATCTCTTGCCCTTCTTTCGTTAAACCATGCATATAGTCCAAACATTTCTTCATTGTATTGTTCATCTTCAAATATTATTTCTACACCTTGTTCTTCCAAATATTCTACAAAGTCTAATGCTTCTTTTTGATTTCTTCCAAGTCTTGCAGAGTTTTTAAAAATTATTACATCTATTTCTTTGTTTTTTGCTCTACTTCTTATGTCATCAAATCTACTAAAGTCTGTTCCACTTTTATCATCATCCATTATAATATCTACAATATTTGTATAACCATGACCTTGGCAATATTTTATAAGCAAGTCTCTTTGTGTTTCTATTCTTTCATAGTTTTCGCCATAGTCATCTCTACTTTCTCTACAATAAATTACAACTCTTTTTTGTTCATTAGACTTTTTCATGATTACCTCCATTTTTGTGTATCAATAACATTTTCTTTTATAGTATACTTTATTGTTGCTATTATACGTCAAAAGTTCTAAAGTTTCAAGACTCTGCTTGAAATTTTAGAACTTTTATTTTAACTATTTACTTTTGTTTAATTTTTTGTTATTATTTTATTGAACTACTGAAAGTACGAATGTGCCATAGGTAGTGTTTTTTATTCTTCTCCAGAATTTAATTTTCTTATTTCTTTAGCATTTTTAGCTGATACAATTTTTTTCCCTGTTTTTCTTTCTAGTTGTTCTCTTGCAACTCTTGCAATGTTACCACCTTCTCTAACAGAATCTTCTGCTTCTTTAAATCCTTTTGTAGTTTTACTTTTAGATATCTCTGTAGAAGATGTTTCTGCTAACATATTTAAAACAAGTTCCATATTAGTCATATTATCACGTAAATTTTCCTTTTTTAATCCTTTTAAATTTTTGTATTCTTTTACTGAGTATCCACTCCAAGCTTGTGTTAAGATATTTGTTAGTATTGCAAAATCTTTGCCTGAATCTATTCCCTTTTCTTTTAATTCATCAGTGAATTCTTTTCTAATATCAATTGTTTTTAATCTTTGATTTATCCATTCTTCTGAGTATCCTTTTTTTCTGTATATATCTAATGCTCTATTTATTGCTATTTCTGGATCATATGCTTCATCTATTCTTTCCTTTCCAACTTGTGCCAACCATAATTTGAAAGGCTCTGCTTTTTTAGATGGTACTGATTGAATCAACCTTAAAATTTGTTTTATATCCATTACATCAGTATTATAATATTTTCCATCAGACGATTCCATTTTCAGTTGGTAACAATTTGTTACCAACTCACTACCTTCTTTATTTAGCCTCATTTTTAATGTTTTCCAGTATTTTCTACTTGACTGATAATCATTATCAATTAATGCTGACACTATATCAACAACAGAAAAATACCATTTTTCTTGTTCATCATCCCATTTTGCTCGAATCTTTTTATCTTCAAATAATTTTAATTCATTACTTTCTTTCATTATTACCTCTTTTCTATTTTAAATTGTCTAGTATTTCTAGATAATTTAAAATATTTTTATTTCTTCTATTTATATCATATTTACAATCACTTTTCAACACTTTTGCGAAATTTTGTTCTTATTTGTACTTTTCTTTTATCCTGTCTGAAATAATATCGGTGAATATCTGTTTATAGTCAGACATTTCTTCATTTTGAGCTTTAGGACATATAAATACTGCAAATGGTAATTTATCTTTTGCTTTTTTGTTTATATCTTTCTTTTCCAGAATATTCACCTCCACTTCCATTTATAAATTATATTGCTCTATTCTTTGTCCTTATTACAAAAGCTACAAGTGGATTTTATCCCATATGAGATTTGCCCTCATCTTCACCAAAAGTCGAGTCGCCCCTTTACATCACGTTAGCCAGACGAAAGTTTCATTATTTGTGCTTGTAACTTGTTATTCAATTTTCAATGTACTGGTATTTTTTGACATTTACTACACTTTGTAATACAATAATGTCAAACGATTGTTGAATTTATTATAGTTTTTGACTAGAAAAATTAACACTATACAATCTCAAAAAAAAATTTTTAGATTATAGGTTGTTTGATGTGAGGTGATTTTTATGACATATGGGTTAGCTTATGACAGAGAAAAAAACTTAGAATTTTTTCTTTTTCAAAGCATGAGTTTTAATGGAAATAGAATTTTCTCTGATAAACGTGCTCAATGTTCAATTTTAGATATAGGAACTTTACTTTTAATGTTTTTAAACACTGATTTTGAAGATATAGATGAATGTAAAAGTTTTATTTATCATTTTTGCTTTAATACACTTTATTATGAAAAATATCCTGAAAAGGAAATTAGCTATTATCTTGCAAGAATAAATTTAGAAGGCAAAGAATTTCTTAAAGAACTCGATGATATAGCACATGAAGAACAGAGTATGTTTCTGTACAAAAAGCACACTTTTTTAAAACATTTAGGTCTCCCTTATAATGAAGATTTTATTCGTAGTGATGAGGATGAAGAAGATGATTACGAAGATAGTAGTGAAAAAAATAATGAACAAAGTAATGACAATAATAATTTAAATTCTAAAAGTATGTTTATAGGTGGTATAGATGATGTACGTTTAGATTTTGATTTTATACATTTTTTATTTGCAGGCATTAACCTATACTCTCATAATGTTCCTTATGCATTTCGTAGCGATGATATATATAGTATATTATCACTTGAATTTAGGGAATTTATGGCTAAAGAACGCCATATTATAAGGAAATGTCAAAACTGTGGTTCTTACTTTTTTCCTTCAAATTTAAAAGAGACAAAATATTGTAATGAAGAATTTGAAGATACTGGTAAAACTTGTAGACAGATTGGTAAAGAGCTTACTTATAAAAAATCCCTAAAAGAAGATAACTTATTAGATATGTATAGAAAAAGATATATGTCATTAGCTAGTTCTGTTTCACATTATGGTACAGATAAAGCAATTCAAAGATTTAAAAAATACAAAGAAGAAGGTGCTATTATGAAAGCAAAATATCTTAACAAAGAAATTTCAGCTAAAGAATTTGAAAATTGGATTAATAGTACTAAAAAATAGAAAAAGTATACATATATTCGATTTTTAAATCTACTAATACATATACTCTTATAATCCATATTTACTTAAAATTACTTTTAAGAAGGAATAGACTTCCTTTAATATCTAATATTTGTACTGTATATATTCCATAAAATATATAATCTGA
>CAMUHU010000003.1 GCA_947088765.1 uncultured Clostridium sp.
GGATAACTTATGCAGCGGAACAAAGTGACGCTGTAAACAATAAAAAAGCCGTTAATGTGAATAAATATGATGTAGGGGCACGGTGCACCGTGCCCAATAGATATGGTGACAAATTAAATAGGGTGCAGTGCCCCTACAAATTCCATAAATATCAAATTAAAAAGGAGAACAATCATGTTCAACAAATTAAAAGAAGAATGTGGAGTATATGGAATATACTCAAAGCACTCATATGAAAACTTAGCAGAAATAATAAGTGCAGGGCTATCATCTTTACAACATAGGGGAGAAGAAAGCTGTGGAATAGCAATAAACAAAGACGGAATAATCTCTTATCATAAAGACTTAGGATTAGTATCTAAAGTATTTCCAGAACATGTTCTAAAAGACTTACCAACAGGAAAAATGGGAATAGGACATGTAAGATATTCAACCACAGGAGAAGCAAGAAAAGCAAATGCACAACCAATGGTAATAAGACATAAAAAAGGAAATCTAGCCATAGCACATAATGGAAATATATTTAATGCATATGAACTAAGGCAAGAACTAGAAGAAAACGGAGCAATATTTACGACAACAACAGATACAGAAGTTATCAGTTATATAATAGTACAAGAAAGACTAAAATCAAATTCAATAGAAGAAGCACTAGAAAGAGCAATGAAAAGATTTAAAGGTTCATACTCATTACTAATAATGACATCAAAAAAATTAATAGTAGCAAGAGACCCCCAAGGATTTAAGCCACTTTGCATAGGGCAAAATGAAGATGAATATGTATTTGCATCAGAAAGCTGTGCATTAGACTTAACAGGAGCAGAATTTGTAAGAGATGTAAATCCAGGAGAAATAGTAGTTGTAACAAATAATGAAATAAAATCAATTCAAACAAATATTGATGCACCAAAAGGATTATGTTCATTTGAATATATATACTTTGCGAGACCAGACTCAATAATAGATGGAATAAGTGTACATAAATTTAGAGAAGATGCAGGAAGAATGTTAGCAAGGCAAAAACCAGTTGAAGCAGATATAGTAGCAGGGGTACCAGACTCAGGATTAGATGCTGCTCTAGGATATTCAAAAGAATCAGGAATACACTATGATATGGCATTTACAAAAAGTAAATATATAGGAAGAACATTTATACAAAACACACAAGGAGCAAGGCAAAAATTAGTAGGAATGAAACTAAATCCATTAAAATCTGTTGTAAAAGACAAAAAAATAGTATTAATAGACGACTCAATAGTAAGAGGAACTACAATAACAAGAATAATAACAAGATTAAGAGAAGCAGGAGCAAAAGAAGTACATCTAAGAATTGCTGCACCAGCATTTGTAGATGTATGTTACTTTGGAACAGATATAGACAATAAAGAAAAACTTATAGCATATAATAAAACAGTAGAAGAAATAAAACAAGAAGTAGGAGCTAATTCATTAGAATACTTAAGTTTAGAAAGCTTAAAAGAAATAACAAAGAACTGTAATATAAAAGATTTATGCACAGGATGTTTCACTGGAAAATACCCGATAGAAGTACCAAAAGAAATTCAGAAAGATAGATTTGAAGCAATTAAATTTTAAAAAACAGGCGAGCCACCTCAATGAGGTGGCTCGTCACTTTGGCTTACCTAGCAAATTGGATTCCCAAGATCTCTGCATTTTTTGGCAAATTCCGAACCCGCTATCTTGTCAATGACTTTAAAGAGTTCTTCTTTATGATCTTTGATTTCTGTGATGGTGTTTGTCAGAGTTTTTGGGACGGCAGGAAAAGCAATTCCTGATTTAATATTGTCTGTGGCATCCATCGCCAAACTCCACATCCTTTCAGGGATGAAGGGTTCATCAAACTTATACGGCGAAACATGTTTAGCGATTTCAGCCATATACTCGACAAAGTCAAGCATTACATCTGATACCTCTACATTAAGTTTCCGCACATTGCGGAGCTTTTCAGCAGCGTTTTTCAATGTAGGGTTAATAGATACGTTTTTTTTCATAGTAAATCCCTCGCTTTCAAAGTTTTTTTAAACAATAGCTTTTCTCGAAGCTAATGTAAAAATTATACAATGTTTTTTTGCAAAAGTCAAATTATTATGTAAAATAGTTGTCTCATTTAAATAAATGTCGAATATAATATTATATGGGCATAAGTTTTAAGAATGCCTATGGTAAATACCAAAATAAACTTGGCATTTAATCATCATATGCCCAATAAAATATGGAGGCATTAAATGAGTGAAAATATATTAAGTTTAAAAAACATAACGAAAATATATCAAGCAAAAAATGGAGAAACAAAAGCATTAGATAACATAAATTTAGATGTAAAAAAAGGGGAGTTTGTTAGCATAATAGGACCAAGTGGATGTGGAAAATCAACTCTTCTTTCTATTATTGCTGGATTAGAAGAAAGAAATACTGGAGAGGTTTACTTAGACGGAGAAGAAATAGAAGGAATATCTAGCGAAATAGGATATATGTTACAAAAAGATGGTTTATTAGAATGGAGAACGATATATAAAAATGTTATACTAGGATTAGAAATAAGAGGAATAAAAACAAAAGAAAATGAAGAATATGTAAATAATTTATTAAAAAAATATCACTTATATGAATTCAAAGATAAATATCCAACACAGTTATCAGGAGGAATGAGACAAAGAGCAGCACTTATAAGGACACTAGCAATAAAACCAAAAATATTATTATTAGATGAAGCATTCTCAGCACTAGATTATCAAACAAGAATAATGGTAACAAAAGACGTATACAGTATTTTAAGACAAGAAGGAATAACAGCATTAATCGTAACACATGATATATCAGAAGGGAGATTCCAAAATAGACACTATGGAAATGTTTGATAAAAAATTTGAATTCAAAATATGGGAGAATACTAAAATTTATAGAGTTAATGTAGGGGCGCCCTTTGGGCGTCCGTTTATAAAAAGATACTCAAGAAATATCTCTACAGTTTTCAGTCTTTTTTATTCCAATCTTGTAATATTTTTTGAAATTACCCACAGGTAAAAAATTTATTATTGTAAATAACAAAAATCTGTAGTATACTATATCTAGTAAAGGAGAGAATATAAATTGAATAATTTAGAAAAGTATGAATATTGGATGCAATATGCAAATTATGATTTAGAGACAGCAGAAGCAATGCTAAAATCAAAAAGATATGTATATGTAGCATTTACTTGCCAACAAGCAATTGAAAAAGCAGTAAAAGCGTTACATGTATTATATACAGGAAATGAAGCACCTAAATCTCACAATATATTATATGTATTTGAGTTGATATTTAATAATGAAGAATACTGTAACAATATAAGTGATGAGCATTTTGAGAAAGATAAAGAAAAATATAAAACACTTTTTACAACATTACATTCCTATTATATTGCAGAACGATATACTGATTATAAGAGGCAAGTAAGTGAATCATTAAGAGAAGAAAATAGTAAAGAATTATTGGATAAAACAAAGGAGGTATTTAAATGGTTAGAATCTCTAAAACAATATTGGAATTAATAAATAAATATATAGAAGAATTATCAAAAGATATACTTATTGATAAAGTGATATTATTTGGTTCTTATGCAAAAGGAACTAATAATGAAGAAAGTGATATAGATATAGCTATATTTTCAAAAGATTTTAAAGAAGAAACAAAAATAGAAAATATGTCATTTTTATTAATAAAAACATCAGGTTTAGGAATTGATTTGCAACCACAAGCATTTACATTAGAAGACTATGAGAATCCAGAAGGAGTAGTTAAAGAAATATTAAATACAGGAATAGAACTAAAGGTAGCATAAAAATGCAATACATTAATCTGTCTATATTTTTTTCCTTCAGATTATTTTTAAGTTCAGATAAATAATATAGAGTATTGACAGACTAGATTTTAGTATTCTATATAGTAGATCATGACTCTGGAACCCTATGAGGTACAGAGTTATTTTATGGTTAGGAGAAATTTTAATGAATAATTATAATGAGAAAGTAAAACTAAATTATACAAATGATAACAATTCAATTATATTTAATACTGCGAGGAAAAAGGCCTTTAACAGTTTGAATAATACATTAGTACAGTTATATGGTAAAAATAATGTAAGTGAAAAAGATTTTAAAGAGTTATGGCAAAAAAATTTAATTAAAGAAAAGGATATAATTGCAGATGGATGGTATAATCCACCTCCTAAAGGAATGTCTATATTATTTGGGAATAGGGTATCATTTGATTCTTTAAGAAATACATATAATTGGGCAAATGATACAATAATTAATTGGAATGAGAATTTATTATATGCATATTGTTCTCCAGTAGACAGGGGATCTGGAATAATTGGTGATATAGCGATAACACTTTATTTTGGCGATAATAAAGATATAACTAATCACATAAAAAATTGTCATGATGCAGTATTAGAAATATTTAATAAGCTAAATACTGTAGAAAGTTCGAAAGGACTTTTTAAGCTTTCACAACAAGTTTTTCTTAAGCATAAATTAAAAAACTGTATAATTAGTAAAACAGATAATACACCATTAGATTTAGGACATACTTTTCCAAGATTAAATATTCCAACACTAAATAATGAATTGACTGAAAATGAAAAGCAAGAAATAAGTAAGTCAAGAAAATTTATTAACGAGAATACGGATTGGAAGTTTACAGAAGGAATACAGTTTACTATAGAACCACAATTGATTTCTACAGAAAATTATAATTTACCTCAGATTTCACAACATTACCTAATTCAAAAAACAAAGGATAGTTTTATTATATGTAATGATATAGATTTATTACTAGAAAAGTATAAATTAATATAATTAACAAATACCTCTAGCTAGGGAGAATAAAATAAAGGATACAGCCAAAAGAAGCCGTATCCTTTTAATACAATCATAACATTCTAATTATGATTTGATTGTATTAATAGTATATTAATATAGACTAAAAATTATTCATAAAAGTATTAAAGAGCCATTCTAGGCTCTTTTTATTTAAAAAATTATTACAATTGCTGTATTCTAACAACAATTTTATTGTAATTTAATTATAGCATGAAATGTATTAATTTGTCTATAATTTTTCTGATATTTTTTTTCTCAAATTTTCAAAGGTCGTTGTATTAGTAATTTGTTTTAGTTCTGTTAATTGATTTTTTAACTTTGAGATATATAAATCTTTATCTTTCAATTGCCTTTCAAACTGTTTATAATAATCAATTAAATCTAAAGTTGCTGATAATTCAATATCTATATTTTTCATTTCCTCTTTACTTAATGTCGTTATATATGAACCAAGTCTTGCTTTACTTACACACATGACATTTGAAACATTTGCATAACCATCTAAAATTATATTTTCGCTTTCATCATTTCTTGTATGTATTGGAACAATGCATGATATATTTTTATTTGTAGAGATATAGGGACAACAATTACATTTGCAGATCTAGAATTTCTAGTATTATTTTGAACAATTATACAAGGTCTTTCCTTTTGTATTTCTGAGCCAATGCCAATACCAAAATTGCAACTATAAACTTCACACCTTCTGACTACTCTTTTAGTCGCATTAATAGAATTTGAATCTAAATATATTTTAGTTTTAATCCAATCTAATAAATTTTGTATTCTTGATAATTCTATTTGCATAGGTAATCCTCCTTAATAAAATCATTACTTAAACTTAACTTATTATAAAACATTTGTTTCTAATAGTCAATAGTTATTTTTATAAAAAAATTATTATAAGCTCAGCTAACAACTTGACAAATTATGTTAATCAAAGTAAAATATAATAGTTATAATATAAATTGTTATATTGCGAAAGGAGATATTGTGATGGAAACTAATAGTTTAGGTAGTAAAATAAGAGAGGCACGGATAGCAAAGAAATTATCACAGAGAGATTTAGCTAAATTATGTGATATGACACAAACACATATACATAGGATTGAAAACGACACAAATAAACCATATCTAAGAACATTAGCTAAAATTGCGAGAGAACTTGAATTAGATCTTAGAGAATTAACAACAGGATTAGGTTACTATGAAGAAGATATAAAAGCTGAAATAATTAAAGGTAGCTCAATTTTAGACAAATTTTCGAGGTTAAATTCAGGAGATGCTATATTGGTAGAGGAACTTATTAGCAAGGTTGCCACAATATCAGAAAAAGAGAAAGCTATAATAAGGCTTATCTTAAGTCAAGAATGTCCACCATAAAAAGGTGGATATTTTTGATTATATATAATTGGTTTTACACAGTACCACGCAAGGTGCATTTATTAAAAAATTAATAGTAAAAATCAAAATTAATAATCTAAAAGGCTTGCCTTTTACGTGCTTTTGAGTGTTCGTTATTAACACTTTCCTGCGTAAACATTGAGTTTACTTAGAATATTTCAAAAACAGTTCAAAATCATTTCATTGTTTTAAGGAATTAAACATTTATAATTATAGTATGGAAGAGAAGAAAAATTCTCTTCTTTTTTGTAATCATTTTAATATATTGTACTAGGAGGAAATTTCAAAATATGGAAAATGATTTTAAGATAAATGTTTATTTTGATGATGAAGGGGAAGAAATAGAAAAATTGCTAGCTATTTATTTGAGTAATTTATTAGATAAAAATAGCTTAATGCTTAAAACAAATTAAAGACAGAATTCATTGACTTGTGATTTTACTAGAGTTACAATTTTTATATGAATTCAATCTTTTTTATCAAGCATGGGAAGGAGGAAGAATGCTTGAAAAAATAAAGAGTTTTAAAGTAGCAATATATATAAGATTATCTAAAGAAGATATGAATAGAGGAGATAATGATAGTGAAAGTGTAAAAAATCAAAAAATACTATTGCAAGAATATGTAAAAAGTTTAGGAAAAGGATATGAACTAATAGATACTTATATAGACCAACGGATATACTCGGAACAAACTTTGATAGACCAAACTTTAAAAAGCTAATTAATGATATTGAACAAGATAAAATAAATATGGTGGTAACAAAAGATTTATCACGTCTAGGGCGTGATTACATAGGTACTGGAGAATATATAGAAAAATGGTTTCCAGAAAAGAACATTAGATATGTTTCTATAAATGATGGTATAGACACTTTTGAAAATAATAATGGAAATAATGACATAGCACCTTTCAAATCCATATTAAATGATATGTACTCTAAGGACTTATCAAAAAAGATTAGAACAGCCTTACATACTATGCAAAAACAAGGAAAATGGGTAGGAGGAAAAACGGCAATAGGATATATGAGAGATCCAGAAGATAAAAACCATTTAATAATTTGTGAGAAAGAAGCGGAAATAGTAAAAACGATTTTTAGTATGGCAAATGCTGGAAACAGTGTAGGAGCTATAAAAAATTATCTTAACGACAATAAAATACCAACAGCTAATGGACTAAGATACAATAAACCATCCTTTTGGGAAAATAAAACAGTAAGACAAATTCTTACAAATAAGGTATATTGCCGGAACTACAGTACAAAACAAAAGAAGTAGAATTAGTTATAAAAATAGAAAACTAAGAGCAAATCCAGAAGACGAGTGGAATATTGTACAAAATACGCATGAGCCTATCATTGAAAAGAAGATTTTTGAAGCAGTACAAAAAATGGTAATAGTACAAAAATATAATAGAAACGAAAAAAAGCATAAGTTTTTATTGGATGGACTATTGTTTTGCTATGAGTGTAAGCACAAAATAGGTGTAAGAAGTAAGAAGAATGGATATATGTTCATGGTATGTAATAATTATCGTAGAAACTCTAAAATAGGACTCTGTACGTCACATGGTTTTAATTATTATGAATTAGAAAAAAGAATCATACAATACATAAGGGCTCTATTTCTAGAAATAAATAGTAAGAAAATAGAAATAAATATTAAAAATAACCTAACAAAATATGACTATGAAAAAATGTTAGACAAAATAGAAAGCAATATAAATCTATTAAAAGATAATATAGATACAATACATATTGAAAAAATAAATAATCAAATAAGTAAAGAAATGTATGATAGGTTATTTAATAAATTAATGGAAGAGATAAAGCAAAAAGAAGAGGAATATAGTGAATTACAAAATAAGAAAAAAGAGAATATGCAAGATAACAGTAAAGAAATAGAAAAAATAGTTAAGGACTTTTTAAAATTAGAAAATCCAACTCCAGAACTTATGAAAATAATAATTAATAGAATAGAAATACATCAAGATAAACAAATAGACATTATATTTAACTTTAAAAGATTAAATGAAATTATAATACAAGAAACTGTCTAAATTAGAATATACCAGAGAGTATTAGTTTATCAGACAGAGTAGTAGTATTAAGTAGAAGACCAGCAAAAATAAAAAATATACATGAAATCAAATTTGACATGGAAAATAGAACTCCTATTAACTGTAGGGAAAGACCAGAATTTAGCAAATACTTTGATTTGCTTTGGAAGGAGTTGGATATAAATGGATAATAAAAATATTTCAGAAGACAGAAAAAAGTATTTAAGAAAAATAAGGATAAACAAAATAACAGTACTAATTACTCAGATATTTGTATTAATAGCATTTATCATACTTTGGGAAGTACTTGCAGAAGCAAAAGTAATAAACAGTTTTATAACAAGTAGTCCAAGTAGAATATTAGACACATTTATGAATATAAAAAACAACAATTTAATGATGCATTTATGGGTAACTGCATATGAAACAATAATAGGATTTTTAGCAGGTACAATATTAGGAATAATAATAGCAATAATAATATGGTGGTCAGAATTTTTATCAAAAGTATTAGAACCATTTTTAGTAGTATTAAACAGTTTACCCAAAACAGCATTAGGACCAATAATAATTATATGGGTTGGAGCTGGCACTCCAGCAATAATTGTAATGGCAATAGCAATTTCATTAATAGTAACAGTACTAGATATATCAAATGGATTTGTAAATACAGACAAAGAAAAAATAAAAATGGCAAAAAGCTTCAATGCAACAAAATGGCAACTATTAACAAAAATAGTAATACCAAGTAATATATCTACATTTATAAATACACTAAAAGTAAATATAGGACTATCACTTGTAGGAGTAATAACAGGAGAATTCCTAGTATCAAAAGCAGGATTAGGATATTTAATAGTATATGGAGGTCAAGTATTCCAATTAGACTTAGTAATGACAAGTGTAATAATCTTAGGAATACTTGCAGCAATAATGTATCAAAGTGTAGTAATATTAGAAAAAATTATTTTACGAGAAAAAAAATAAAAATGGCAAAAGAATGGATTCATCTCCACAAACACAAATTTAATTACAGAAAATCGTAAATCTTATCAAAAATAGTAGTAATAAATTGCAACAATGATATAAAAGTGACAATAAAAACTTGCATAAATATCGTAAAGTGGCAGTAAAAACTTGCACAAAATTAAGAAAAGTTGTATAATCTAAATCAGAGGTGATATTTTATGCTAAAAAGAAAAATAACAAAAACACTTATAGAGTGGAAAAACGAAGAAAACAAGCAATGTCTATTAGTAAGAGGTGCCAGACAAGTAGGAAAAACCTTTATAATAGAACAATTTTGTAAAGAAAACTATGAAAGCTATATATATATAAATTTTGAATTATCGCCAACTCTAAAGGACATATTTAGTGGAGATTTAGATGCTAATACTTTAATTATGAAATTAGAAGTAACATTTCCTAATATAGAAATAAAACCAGGGAGAACAGTCTTGTTTCTAGATGAAATTCAGAGTTGTCCAAATGCTAGAGTTGCTTTAAAAAGTTTTGCAATAGATAAAAAAATTGATGTTATAGCATCAGGTTCACTACTTGGATTATATTATAAAGAAATAACATCATATCCAGTCGGATATGAGAAAATTGTAGATATGTACCCACTTGATTTTGAAGAGTTTTTATGGGCAGTTGGAATAAAAGAAAAGTTAATTTTACAAGTTAAGAAAAGTTTTGAAGATAAAACATCTATTAATGAATATATATTGGCACAATTAAATAAGCAATTTAGAATGTATTTAATAGTAGGAGGCATGCCAAGAATTGTTGATGAATATGTAAAAGAAAAAAGTTTAGGAAAAGTAATGACTTTGCAAAAATCAATGATAGAGGATTATAAATTAGATGTTGTAAAATATGCAGAAACAAGTATTAGGCAAAAAGTATTGAATACATTTGATAGTATTCCTGCACAACTAGCAAAGAAAAATAAAAAATTCTCTTATGTAAATATTTTAGAAGGAGAAAAAAATGTTGGAGAGAGAAAATACAGTACTAGTATTGAATGGCTAAAAAATGCTGGAATAATTAATTATTGTTATAATCTTACAGAACCAGCAGCTCCACTAAAATCAAATCTGCGTTTAGATTGTTTTAAAATATATATGAGAGATACAGGACTTTTAATGTCTATGTATGAAGAGGGAATACAAAAAGATATATTAAATGATGAATTATATATAAACGAAGGCGCTATTTTAGAAAATATATGTGCTGAAGAAATTCAAACTAGATATAGTGATATAATGTACTATGAGAAGAAAAGTCAATTAGAAATTGATTTTATATTAAATATTAATGGAATTGTAACAGCAATTGAAGTAAAATCAGGAAACAATAAACAATCAAAATCTCTAAATTCCATTATTAATAATTATAAAACTGTATCAAGATATATTAAATTAGAAAAAGATACTAATGTATATATTGATAATTTAGGAATTGAACATTATCCTTTATTCATGATGATGTTTATATAACGAATTATAGTAATTTTATCCAGTTATGTAATTTATGCAAATTTTGCTTGTAGGGGCGCGGTGTATTGTGCCCTTACATCTTTTGCTAAGTAAAAGAAAAATCTTTAACCCCCTCACACATTATTAACATAAGCATAATATATAAAGAAAATATAAAAAAGGAGGTTTTATTTTGAGCAAGAAGACTATTGCAATAATGGTAGCAGTTGCAATTTTAGTAGGAGTTATAGGATTCTTCATAGGTTTTGGAGTTGGTTCTATAAATAATAATACTACGCAACAAACTAATGTTGCAAATGCAAATGAAACAAATGAAAAGAAAGAAATAAAGGAAATTAAAGTAATGGAGGTTACAAGATCCATATTCTATGCACCACAATATGTAGCATTAAGTCAAGGGTACTTCGAAGAAGAAGGACTAAAAATAGACTTAACAACAGGCTCAGGGGCAGACTCAGTTATGACAGCAGTACTATCAAACCAAGTAGACATAGGATTTGCAGGACCAGAAGCCTCAATATATGTATATAACCAAGGAAGCACAGACTATCCAAAAGTATTTGCACAATTAACAAAAAGAGATGGTTCATTCTTAGTAAGTAGAGAAAAGAATGATGATTTCAAATGGACAGATGTAAAAAAATCAGTAATAATCCCAGGAAGAGTTGGTGGAGTACCTAACATGACACTGCAATATGCATTAAGGAAAAATGGAATAGACATAGAAAAAGACGTTACACTTGACACAAGTATAAGCTTTGATTTAATGGCAGGAGCATTCTCAGCAGGAAACGCAGACTATGTAGCACTATTTGAACCAACAGCATCAGCAACAGAAAATGCAAAAGCAGGATACATTGTAGCATCAATAGGAGCCGAAACAGATGAAGTAACATATACAACATATTTTGCTACATCAAGCTATGTAGACAAAAACAGTGATGTAATACAATCATTTACAAATGCAATAAACAAAGGATTAAAATGGGTTCAAAATCATTCAGCAGAAGAAATAGCAGAAGCAATCTCAGAATATTTCCCAGACACAGACAGAGACCTATTAATAAAAGTAGTACAAAACTATATAGACATAGACCCATGGAACACAACACCAGTAGTCTCTGAAAGCGGATTTAACTTACTACAAACAATAATGGAGCAAGCAGGACAATTAGATAAAAGAGCTAACTTTAGCGATGTAGTAGACAATAGATTTGCAGAAAAAGTAAAATAAATCGTGGAAAATTTGCTTTAGAAAAAAGCAAATTTTACTCGAAAAGCAAACTACAAAAGGATACATCGCTAAAAGAGAAACTTTTAGCGAAGTAGTAGACAATAGATTTGCAGAAAAAGTAAAATAAATCGTGGAAAATTTGCTTTAGAAAAAAGCAAATTTTACTCGAAAAGCAAACTACAAAAGGATACATCGCTAAAAGAGAAACTTTTAGCGAAGTAGTAGACAATAGATCTGCAGAAAAAGTAAAATAAATCGTGGAAAATTTGCTTTAGAAAAAAGCAATTTTACTCGAAAAGCAGACTACAAAAGGGTACATCGCTAAAAGAGAAACTTTAGCGATGTAGTAGACAATAGATTTGCAGAAAAAGTAAAATAAAATAAATAAAAATGGCACGTGGAACGTGCCATTTTTATTTATTTTAAAAAATCCCTTGCAATTTATTTTATTTGTGATAAAATAATAGAGAAAATTTGTTTGACAATGGAGGTAAACATGTTTGCATATATAAAAGGAAATATAGAAGAAAAATCTAGTGGATATGTTGTAATAGAAGCTAATGGAGTAGGATATAAAATATTTATGCCTGAGCCAGAAATAGAAAACATAGGAGAAATCGGAGAAAATGTAAAAATACATACATATTATTGGGTAAGAGAAGACAATATCAGTCTGTATGGATTTTTGAGCAAAGAAGAACTTAGAATGTTTGAAATATTAATAACCACAAGTGGAATAGGAGCAAAATCAGCAATTACAATCTTATCAAATATTGACGCATCCAGTTTTGCACTTGCAGTAATAAATGAAGATACACATAAGCTTACAAAACTGCCAGGAATAGGTGCCAAAACAGCAGCCAGAATGGTACTAGAATTAAAAGATAAAATAAAGAAACAAGACATGGAAACAAAAGGAATCGAGCAAAAGCAAGAACTAAATAAAGTAATAAAAGATAATGAAAATATAGATGAAGCAATATCAGCATTACAAGTTCTAGGGTATAGTAAAAGAGAAATTGAAAAAGCATTTGAAAAGACAAGCTTAGAGGGATTGAGCGTTGAGGATATGATTAGGAGGGGCTTATCTCTATTAGGAAAATAGTAAATAAAATATAAAAGAAAGGAAAGAAAATATGGATTTATCACAACCACTAGCATATAGAATGATGCCAAAAACATTAGAAGATTATGTTGGACAAGAGCATATTCTAGCTAAAGATAAAATTCTATATAGAACTATAAAAGCAGACAGAATATCTAGTATTATACTATGGGGACCACCAGGGTGTGGAAAGACATCACTTGCAAAAGTAATAAGCAACACAACAAAATATCAATTTGTAAAACTAAATGCTGTAACTGCAGGGGTTTCAGACATAAAAAAAGCCATAGAAGAGGCCAAAAACCCCTTTTTAAATCCAACAGGGAAATGCATTTTATTTATTGATGAAATTCATAGATTCAATAAATTGCAACAAGATGCGCTATTACCATATGTAGAAAATGGAACAGTAATACTAATAGGAGCAACCACAGAAAACCCTTATTTCGAAGTTAATAAAGCTCTTATTTCTAGGTCAATGGTAGTAAAATTAGACCCATTAAACGTAGAAGATATATTCAAAATATTAAAGAATGCATTAACACATCCAGAAGGACTAGGAAGTTTTAATGTAAAAATAGAAGACACGACCTTAATGAAAATAGCAGAAGTCTCAAACGGAGATGTTAGGACAGCACTGAATGGTTTAGAGATTGCAGTACTAACAACAGAAATAAGTTCTGATGGAAAAATAAATATAACAGACGAAATAATGAAAGAAAGTATACAAAAAAGAAAAGCAGTATTTGATAAAAATGGAGATACACATTATGACAATATAAGCGCATTCATAAAATCCATGAGAGGCTCAGACTCTAATGCAACTCTATTTTACCTTGCTAGAGCAATAAATGGTGGAGAAGACCCAGTATTCATAGCTAGAAGAATTGTAATAGCAGCAGCAGAAGACGTTGGACTTGCGAACCCTAATGCATTAGTAGTTGCAACATCTGCAATGCAGGCAGTAAGTATGGTTGGAATGCCAGAGGCCAGAATAATCTTAGCAGAAGCAGCAGTTTATGTATCAGAATCAAAAAAATCAAATGCAACATACCTTGGAATAGATAGAGCTTTAGAAGATGAAAAAAATAAAGATACAGGAACAATACCAATGCACATAAGAAATTCAGTAGCACAAGGAATGGAACAATTTGGATATGGAAATGGATATAAATACCCACATGACTATCCAAATCATGTGGTTGAACAGCAATATTTGCCAGACAAAATGCTAGGAACCAGGTATTTTATTAAAGATGAAAATATAGAATAGAAAAATCAAGAGGCACAATTACTGTATAAGTTATTAGTAAAACTAGTCATAATTAACTGCTAACCTAATTTCATATGCCCCTTTATAAAAATAAGACAAAATTAACCAATAGATTAAACAAAAAAGGCAAGCGAAGTTTTTATAACTACTTGTCTTTTGTTTTATCTGGTATATATTCTAACAGCTCTGAAATCTCACAATTAAATACCTTACAGATATTATTCAAATGTTTAACATCAATACGTTTGATCTCCTCATAATACATTTTTGAAATGGTTGCAGGTCTGATATTTGCCTGCTTTGCAAGAGAAGATTGAGTCATTTTGTTTTTACCTAATAAATCTGATATCTTTATTTTAATCATAATGTACCTCCAATATAAATATAAAAAAATATAGTAAATTAACTATTTAAGTTGTATTTTATCATTTTATGTATTAAAATTGTATATTGTAATTAGAATATAACGACAAAGGTAATAAAAAGTTATCTATCAGTAAAGAAATTACAAAATATGGAAATGAGGAAAAGAGTGTATTGAGTAAAAATAAGCAAATTGAGCAATTTCCTGAATGGAAAGTAAAAAACAAAGAATACAAAAAAGAACTACAAGCATTTTTAGACAAAGCAGATAATATCGAAAATGAAGAGCTAAAAAATGATATTATATGCCAAATGCTAAAATGTGATAAAATCCTTACTAAAATTGCTGAGGAAAAGATAGACGAAATTAGTATAAAAAAATCCTAAAATGCAAAAAATATATTATTATGATAAAAAAAATTTGTATAGGAATGATAGCAGGGCTTACAACAGGTCTATTTGCAACAGGTGGAGGAAACATATTAATACCTGCATTTGTATATTTTTTAGGAATGACAGAAAAAGAAGCTAGAGCCACAGCAATATGTTGTGTACTACCAGCAACAATTGTCAGTTTTGTATTATATTATAAAGATAAATATGTAGACTTTAAAATAGGCATTTTAGCAGCCTTAGGCGGAATAATAGGTGCTTTCATAGGAACAAAGTTGTTAAAAAAATTGTCTGATAGAATATTAAAAATTTGCTTAATTATATTTTTAATTTATGTTTCTGTAAAATTTATTATACAATAATTATTTATTAGTTTGATAAAGGAGATAGACATGGTTATAATAATAGGAATAATCTCTGGTATAGTTACTTCATTAGGACTAGGAGGAGGAGCAATCCTAATAATTGCACTAACCTTATTTCTAGGGATAGAGCAACGAATTGCACAATCAGTCAATCTAATATTTTTTATTCCCACAGCAATTACAGCAATAATACTAAACTCAAAAAGAAAAATTATCAAATGGAAAACAGCAATACCAGTAATAATTGCAAGCGGAATAAGTGCAGGAATAGGAGCAAACCTTGCAACTCAAATAGAAACAATAACTCTAAAAAGAATGTTTGGGGGGGGCTTAGGAATAATAGCAATATATGAAATATACTCTCTAATAAAAAATAAAAAAACATATCATAAGGAATAGGTGATTTGTAAAAAATAGTATAAAAATACTTAAGGAGTCTAAACACTCACCTAATATGCATTTCCATTTAATTATGAAACAATATTAACATAAAATTTGCCATATTTCAAGCATAAATATAATAAAAATAGGCGAATTAAAATTCATCAAAAATTTAATAAAAGAAAAAATAATCGTATATAATTAACAAAAATAGAAATAATAAAAAAGGAAATAACGAATTTTAAGAATTGCTAAGCGGTGAAAACCACAAAGCAATTCTAATAATCCGCATAATTATCTGCTCTGCATAACTTATCTCTAGCTCACTTATGTTCGCAGAGCTAAGAAATCTACAGAAGTTATGCCACTGGCATAACTTTCCTAGAATATAAATAAAAAGGAGGAAACAACATGAATTTTGTAAAAGGGATATTAGTTGGTACAATGGTATCAGCAGGGATTATGATGATGTATACAGAAGGAACAAACAAAAAAACTATAATGAAAAAAGGAAAACAGATGGCAAAGAAAATGGGGATTATATAATAAAGAGGGGCACGAAAGCCCCTACTAATTTATATTATTTATTTTCGCATTCATTAGCTTCTGGTAAACACTCTCTTGTATCACAAGGATAACATGGTTTTTTATCATCACAGAAATCCATATCTATACCCTTTAAACATCTACCTTTATGATGACATTTTGCGCAAACTTTAACATGTTTAACTCTATTAACCCATATATCAACAGCATATTTTCTATCTGGGCAAAGAGGACCAAATACGAATTCACCAAATTCATCTGTAAAAGTATGAGATACAGGTTTTCTTACTTCTTCACCTTTTTCATAGCATATTTCTATAAGTTTAACAACGGCATCTGCGACAGGATCATTACAAGAATCTTTTATAACACCATATATTACGTTTCTTTCATCTTCAGGTAACTCTATATCTAAATCAAACTGTTTTCCTTTTTCAATAAAACCGTTAACCTCTACTACAGGACATTTCTTAGTCATATCCATTTCCATAAAATCATTTCCTTTCATTTTACATAAGCATTGTTATCAATAATGCTTTAATATATAATATGAAAAAATATGAAAATAAGTGACGAAAGTTATTGAAAAATAATTAATTATGTGATATAAGATTTAGATATAAAAAGTAAGAAAAGAGAATAAAATCTCTTCTAAAACACATAAGAAAGGAATGAGTAAAAATGTCAGAAAAAGATACAGATAAATCAAAAGTATCTGAAGAAGGAATACGTTCAAAACTTAAGAAAGTAGACAAAACAAAATTATTTGGTAAATTATTAGCAGGAGTACTTGCTGCACTTATGATATTAAGTATAGCAGCAACTTGTATATATGCTATAATAAATATGGTAAAATAGGAGCAGTAGATGATTGAAAGTAATATAAATATAAACAATGGTTTTTGGATTAATATGGAAAATTACATTCAAACACTACAAAACAATCCCTTTAATTTAATAATGTTTATCTTAGATATAGCAATAGTTATTCTAGTATTAATAAAAGTATTCAAAATAGTAAAAGAATCTAGAGCATGGCAATTATTAAAAGGTATACTATTAATAATAATAATAACAGCACTAAGTTCAATATGTCATTTATACATATTAAATTACATAATAACATCACTTATGACATATGGAGTAGTCTTTGTAGTATTATTCCAGCCAGAGCTTAGAAGAGTACTAGAACAATTAGGAAGTAACAAGATAGCAAAATTTTTTGGACTTGATAAAGACTTTACAACAAAAACAAAAGAAGACATTTATAAAGTAACCATTGCAACATCTGAACTTGCAAAAGATAAGATAGGAGCATTAATAGTTATTGAAAGAGATATAAAGATAAAAGACATAATATCAACAGGAATAAAAATGGATGCAGAAATATCACCACAACTATTAGTAAATATATTCACACCCAAAACTCCATTACATGATGGAGCAGTTGTAATAAGTGGAGGAAGGATAACAGCATCAGCATGTATGTTACCACTTGCAAATGATAGTGATATAGCAAGAGAATTAGGAACTAGACATAGAGCAGGTATTGGTATATCAAAAGAATCTGATGCTATAGCAGTTATAGTATCAGAAGAAACAGGGAAAATTTCAATAGCAAAAGACGGAACACTAATAGCAGATGTAAAAGAAGACACATTAAAGAAAATATTAATAAAAAACATAATCACCAAAAGACTAAATGAGACAAAAGTAGGAAAAAAAGAAAACTTAAAAAAAGTAAAAGAAGATATAAAGAAAAAATTTAGAAAAAATACAGATGAAAAATAATTTGGGTAGAGGAATTCTATCCAAATTATTTTTCTAAAATTATTAATTATTAATTAAATTAGTGAATGATGAATAATGAATAGTAAATAATTAATTATAAGGGAGAAAATCATGAGAACGATAATTATAGGAGGAGGACCTGCGGGAATAATAGCAGGAATAAGATCAGCTGAACAAGGAAATACAGTAACAATACTAGAGAAAAATGAAAGTCTTGGAAAAAAACTACTAATCACAGGAAAAGGAAGATGTAATATTACAAGTTCGCTTGATATATCGAAATTTATAAATAATATACCTGGAAACGGTAAATTTTTATATAGTGCATTTGATAACTTCAATAATAAGGATATAATAGAACTATTAAAACTAGAAGGGCTAGAAGTAAAAGAAGAAAGAGGAAATAGAATTTTTCCTGTAACAGATAATGCAATAGATGTATTAAATGCATTATTAAGAAAAATGAAAAAACTAAAGATAGATATAAAATTAAAATCAAAAGTAAATAAAATAGTAGTAGAAGAAAATGAAGCAGTAGGGATTATCTATAATGATAAAGAAAAACTATATGCCGACAAAATTATACTAGCAACAGGTGGAAAATCCTATCCTACCACTGGTTCAACAGGAGATGGATATAAAATAGCTAAAGAGTTAGGACATACAATTAACGAAATAAAACCATCTCTAGTACCTTTAGAAATTTATCAAAAAAATGAATGTAAAGCAATGCAAGGATTAAGTCTAAGAAATATTGGAATAAAAATTATAGATTCAGAAAAAAACAAATTAATCTATGAAGACTTTGGAGAAATGTTATTTGCTCACTTTGGGGTATCAGGACCCGTAATTATAAGTTCATCAGCACATTTAGTAAGATATAAAAATATAGAAGAACTATTAAAAAACAGAAAAATTAATCTATCTATAGACTTAAAACCAGCTCTAACAAAAGAAAAATTAGATGACAGAATTCTAAGAGACTTTAATGATTTAAAAAATAAGCAAGTAAAAAATAGTCTAGATAAATTATTACCGCAAAAAATGATACCTGTTGTATTAGAAAGACTAGCCATTGACCAAAATAAAAAAGTAAATGAAATAACAAAAGAAGAAAGACAAAAAATAGTAGAAATGTTAAAAAACTTTAAATTAGAAATTTCAGGCTTTAGGCCAATAGAAGAAGCAATAATAACAGCTGGGGGGATATCCATAAAAGAAATAAACCCCAAAACTATGGAATCAAAAATTGTGCAAAATCTATATTTTGCAGGAGAAATAATAGATGTAGATGCATATACTGGTGGGTTTAATCTTCAAATAGCATATTCTACAGGGTATACAGCTGGCGGAAGTGAGTGAAAATAATAAAATTATTTTTTTATTTTCACGAATGAAGCATGTTAAATTTGCAAGGCAAATTTAACTGGAATTACATTAGAAAAATAAATAAGAGAGGTATACATTAAGTATGATAGAAAATTTCAAAACCATAAAACATGATAGTTGTGAAGAAATTGTAGAAAAGAAATCAAGATTTATTGCAAATCTCATATATGTAGAAAGTGAACAACAAGCACAGGATAAAATAAAAGAAATAAAGAAGAAATATTATGATGCAAGGCATAACTGTTATGCATATAGAGTAATAGAAGAAGATAATATTCTACAACGAAGTAGTGATGATGGTGAACCTAGCGGTACAGCAGGAGCTCCAATGTTAAATATATTAGAAAGAAATGATATAGCAAATGTTCTAGCAGTAGTAACAAGATACTTTGGTGGAATTCTATTAGGAACTGGCGGATTAGTAAAAGCTTATTCAGAAGCAACATTAAAAAGTATAGATAGTAATGAAATTATAGAAAAAGGACTAGGGTTTGAGATACAAATTTCTACACCATATACAGATATGCAAAAAATAGAATATTTTTTGAAAACACACAATATTAAAATATTAAATAAAGAATTTTTAGATAATGTTATTATTTTTGCCGAAATATCAAAAAAGGATTACAAAGAAATAACTGAAAAATTTCCAAAAAATGTAAATAAAAATTTGCAAATTAAAACTGAAAAAGAGAAGTTTATATCGAAAAATGTAAGAGAATGAATAGTTTGAGAAAAATAACTTGAAAAATTTTCCAAAAAGTATTGCATTGTAAAATAAAAAGTACTATAATCGGAAATGTAAAAATTTTACAAATAAAAATACTTAGGAGGAATTAAAAGTGAGTGAAAAAATTACTATTTTAATAGCAGATGATAACGCAGAATTTGCTAGAACATTAAAAAGTTATATTGAAAAAGAGGAGGATATGGAAATAATAGGACAAGCAAAAGACGGTAATGAAGCGGTAAAAATGATAGAAGACTTACAACCAGACATTGCATTATTAGATGTGATAATGCCACACTTAGATGGATTAGGTGTACTAGAAAAAATATTAGAATCAAACATATCTAAAAAGCCAACAGCTATAATGCTATCAGCAGTAGGACAAGACAAAATCACACAAAGAGCACTTGAATTAGGAGCAAATTATTATGTTGTAAAACCATTTGATATAAATCTTTTAATAAAAAGAATAAAAGAGATAAAGAATTATAAAGTATCACAATTTAAAACAGGTACACAAATAAGAGAAATAAAAGCGCCATACATAGAAATAAGAGATGACAGAAGGAATGAAAAAGAAAACTTAGAAGCTTTGGTAACCAATGTAATACACGAAGTTGGTGTACCAGCACACATAAAAGGCTATCAATATTTAAGAGAAGCAATAATGATGGTAGTAAATGACATTGAGGTTATAAATCAGATAACTAAACAATTATATCCAGATATAGCAAGGAAATATAACACTACCCCATCAAGAGTAGAAAGAGCTATACGTCATGCAATAGAAGTAGCATGGGGAAGAGGACAAACAGACGTAGTAGAAAGTATATTTGGTTACACAGTATCAGCAGTAAAAGGAAAGCCAACAAACTCAGAATTTATAGCAATGATAAGTGATAAACTAAGACTAGAACTAAAAAGTGCATAATATAAAAATAGAAAACGGGCAGTGAGAAATCGCTGCTCGTCTGTGTATAGCATAAAAAATTAATCTAATAATATAAAAGGTTACAATTTACAGTTCCAATATTTCTAGATTTTACTATCTTGCTTGCTATTTTGTAAATAATGTTATATGATATATGAAGATAGATATGAAATGACAGTAAGTTGAGGCTACCACTTTCAAATAAAATAAGGAGGTACTTTATGAAGTATATAATTGTACTATTTATATGGTTATTAGTAATACTATGTGTATTTGGACCGTTTATATTAACATTTTTTAATATAATTAATTTATTTAGAAAGAAAAAAATAAAAGAAGATGTAATAGACATTTTAACTTTTGTATTTGGAATACTATTAAGTACAATTTTTTATAAATTTATGGAATTCAAAGATTATATGGACCCAATATATATTACTGGAATAGATATAACATTGCATGCACCTATTGCATCTTGGAGTATGCCAACAGTAATAGCAATTGTAATATTAGGAATGTTGTCATATATAATAATAAAAATAAGAAAATTAGATATACCACCATTAATTATTGTATTTTCAATGTCAGGTATTATGATTTGCTCTATATTTATGATAGTTTTCATCATTCAAATATTAAAAAACATATATACAAATGAAATAATGTTATATTTAATTATATTTCCAATAAATTACATATTATGTAGCATAAGAGCAGTAATAGAAGTAATGAATTATTACAAACAAAAAAATTTAGAATCAAAAGAATATAAAAATAAAATTTTAAACAAATGCAATAAAATGATACACAATATATCAGCATGGCCAATCTTAGCAGTAATACTTGCTATACCACTAAGTGCAATATTAATTTGTATATTAGTACTATTTGGTCAAAGAACAGATGAAGCAATACAAGCATTTTTAGAAACTAGTGACTGGACACTATCACAAAAAATATCACCACCACCTATAGAATATGATGCACATTATCTATGCACAGTATCATTAAGAGGGCATAAAAAATTAGTAAAACCAATTAGATTTGGAATAAGGCGTGACAATAAAATTGTAGTAAATAGACAATTATGTATTGCAAATGCCTTTGAAGAGCTAATACAAGAAAAAATACCAAGAATCCATCATTTTATTAGATATATTTATGATAAATATGGTTATCCATTATCAAAACATATAAACACAGCCATACAAGCAGACATTACATATGTTTTAATGAAACCATTAGAATGGATATTTTTAATAACACTATATTTATTTGATAAAAAACCAGAAAACAGAATTGCGACACAATATATTGGAAAGAAATCATTCAAAAAAGAGATATAGAACACATCTCTTTTTCACATAAATAGAATAGTTTTGGGAAACATTAATAAAAAAGGAGGAAAATAATGTTCAAACCCAAAGCTATTTATTTTGAAAAAGACATCGAGAACTATAAACTCGGTAAAGAACTATTAGAGAAATACAGAGAAACTCCAAAGATAGAGATAGAAAGCCATAATGCAATAGAAGAAATGCGTAAAAAAGAAAACAAGGAATTCTTAAACATGAAAGCAAATCTAATAATAGGAGTCAGAAAAACACATAAATTTGTAGAAAACCATAAAATTTCAGACTATCTGGTGCCGTACACTTCATCTGGCTGTATTGCAGCATGTATGTATTGTTATCTAGTATGTAATTATAATAAATGTGCATATTTACGTTTATTTGTTAATAGAGAAGAAATGTTAGAAAAAATAATAAAAGTATCAAACAAATCAGAAAAAGAACTTACATTTGAAATTGGAAGTAATAGTGATTTGATTTTGGAAAATACAATTACGAATAATTTAGTATGGACAATAGAAAACTTTAAGGCTCAAAAAGGAAAGCTAACCTTTCCTACTAAATTTGATATGGTAGATGATATATTACCACTTAATCATAGAGGAAATATAATAGTAAGAATGAGTATAAATCCAGAAGAAATAATTAATAAGGTAGAATTTGGAACATCTAGATTAAAAGAGAGAATAGAAGCAATAAATAAACTAAAAGAAGCGGGATATAAAGTTGGAATAATAATTGCACCAGTCATATTTGTAGAAAACTGGAAAGAACTATATTTAGAATTAATAAAAAGATTAAAAGAAGAATTATCAGACAACGCAAAAAAGGATATATTCTTTGAAATAATATTTATGACATATAGTTATGTACACACAAAAATAAATGAAGAAGCATTCCCAAACGCTATAAATTTATACAATAAAGAAATAATGACAGGAAGAGGAAGAGGGAAATATTGGTATAAATCTGAAATAAGAGCAGAAGGCGAAAAATTTTTTAAAGAAAAATTAGAAAAATACTTTCCGAACAATGAAATTGTTTATATAGTGTGAAAAAAGGTGATAGGTATAAGAAGTAAAGAAGTCCAACTGTATAACAATGGAAAAATATGGAAATTGACACATTGTAAAATTTGTGTGAAATCATTGAAAAAGAGTTAAAAATATAGTATAATATAATAGTAACAAAAAACAAAGTAACAGACTCCTTAAGGAGTCTATAGCTCGCTATAGCGAGCAGAAAGGAGCAGGACCAATTTACTGTATATTGAAAGTAACTAATCACTTAGGAAAGGAAGTTAAAGCAGCTACCAAAATTTCGACAGAGATCGAAAGTGCAGAAGAGCTCAGAGCACTGATTGAAAATGAAAGTGAACTTAGGCTGATTGCAGAGGAGTTTAATGCATTACGAGAAAGGTGCTTAGAAAGTCATAATGCCAGATATTGCTATATTACAATAGAAATGAAGGCAGAAGACGAGGTTTTGGTGCCACAGACTATGGTTAAAATACCAAGTGTAGTGGAAGCTGATTTAAGAAACTTTTTATTGCATGTCAAGGATTTCTGTACAGCGCAGATGGAATCCTTTCTATCTGGAATGAACATTGACATAGGAAGGCTTCCGTATAAGGCTCCAGCATTTTTTTACGGAGACATATACGAAGTAGTATGTCATTAACACAGATAGAACCCCTTGTCGTAAGACAAGGGGGAGTTCCGTTATAAAACCTCCAAATCATGCAAAGCAGGACCATACAATAACTTACCATCATAATTAAATCTAGAACCATGGCAAGGGCAATCCCAAGTCTTATTAACAGGATTCCAAGATAACTCACAACCCAAATGAGTACAAACCGGTTTTACCTTAAAAATATCACCATCATTATTCTTATAAACACCAACTTTAGAGCCTTCAAACTCAATAATCTTCCCCTCATTAAGAGCCAAACTTTGAATAGTATCATTAGGAATAGTAAACTTTTTAATAACAATAGAAGAAGTCGCCTCTTTAATCATATTGCCCATTTCCTCTTTATTCTGAATAGGGTGTAATCTAGTAGAATCAAAAATATCAGAATAATCATTATCAATACCCAATATCTTATCAACCAAAATATTAGAAGCAACATTAGAAAAAGTCATACCCCATTTTTTAAAACCAGTAGCAACATACATATTAGGCATAAGTGAAGAAAATTGTCCAATATAAGGTAATTTATCTAAAGAAACACTATCCTCAGTCACCCATCTAGAAATCATCTTACAATCTGGAAATATAGAACGTGCAAAAGTAGACAAAGTCGAATAAGGATCAGCAACACCAGAAGGTTTACCAACCTTATGGCTACAACCAGAAAGTAATAAAACATCTTTACCATTATCCTTAACAATTCTAGCAGAAAGAGTAGGCTGTTCAGCATTAATATACATACCAGAAAAAAGATTATCAGGAATTTCATAAGAAGCACAATAAGATAAAGTCTGATACATTTTCAAAAAATAAAAACCAGGAGCATTAATAAAAGGGTAACGAGTAGCCAAAATAACATACTTTGACTCAACAGAAAAATCTCCAACCTTAGTAGAATAAATATCCTTAATCCTTTGAATATCAGTAACTTTAGAATTTTCAAAAATCAATCCTTGATTATTCAAAATAGAATTACATAAACCATAAGCATACTTTCTAGGGTGAAATTGAGCTTGATTAGGAAACTCAATAGCACAAAGAACATTATTTGTAGGAAGAGGGATATTATTAACTAATCTCGAATCAAAACCCAACATATGAGTAGCCTTAACCTCATCCTTAATATCCTGAACATAAGAATTAGACTTAGTAAAAACATAAGAACTTTGATACTCAAAATCACAACTAATTCTCTCATCATCAATAATATGTTTAATATCATCAATAGCCTGCAAATTGCAGTTCAAATATTTCTTTGCAGTCTCAGCACCAAAAGTATCAATCAAATATTTATAAAACAAATCATGTTGAGCAGTAATCTTAGCAGTAGTATTACCGCTTGTTCTAAACATCAAATTATCCTTCTCCAAAACAACTACTTTCAACCCCTTCTTACTCAAATAATAAGCAGAAGTAAGACCAGTAAGACCACCACCAACAATAGTAACATCACAAGAAACATCAGAATCAAGAGACTTGGACTTATCCAAAATCTTTGGAACAGAATCAATCCAAATAGAATTCATAAAAACACCTACTTTAAATAATAATATAAATTATTATTAGCAGTATTTTTATACTTTATTCTATTACATGTAAATTTATACTTAATTTGCAATTAAAAAGAGAAAAATTGTTTTGTTCGCTTGTTTTTTTGTAATAAATGTAGTATAGTTTTATAAGATAGAAGATGAGATAGCAGAAATGTTGTGGCTACCACTCTAATACTCGATGCATTCGAGAGCAAGGAGGTGGTTGTTTATGGTAAAATTTTTACTTTTCCTAATATTAGGACTCATATTTTCAATAACTATAAACGTAGCCTTATTGTGTATTATATACATAATGTGGACTAATAAACAATAAAAAACAACACATTCTGCTTTGGTCAGTGGAAATGTGTTGTTAAAACTTTTATAGTGGAAGCCACATTCTCTGTGACTCTCATTTTCTATCTATATTATACACAGGTTTTTAGATAAAGTCAAATAGTTTTTTATAGTTGGAAATTTACCAGTATTTACTTTTACAGCTAAACATAAATTGTATAATCTATTACAAGAGCCAAGTGTTAAGTATACTGAAGTAATAAAAAAAGGACTATTAAGTTTATATAATAATTTAGACAGCAATCAAATAAAAAATTATTTAAAGAACTAGAATATGTATTGAGTAAATAAATTATACAAAAAACAATAAAACAATAGTTGTAGCTACACTTCAGGTGGTAATAATTCACTGTAAATTTGTGTTTGTGGGGATTATAAATATATTCATAACCATTGTAGGGGCACGGCGCACCGTGCCCAAATAGATAATTATAATTTGATGTAATTTTAATATTAAACGATATATCCTATAATTTTATTGTTATGTTAAATGTTATAATTTTTGCCTATTTCATTGGGCACGGTGCGCCGTGCCCCTACAATAATTATTCATTAAAATACATATTGGGCACATGCAATGTGCCCCTACATTTCTCTACAATTTTAAATTAACCTAAAATACATTTAACTAACTTCAATTAATTTGCTAGGTTCAAAGCGACTAGCCACAGACAAATCAATAGTTCCTCTTTTAAACCTTCTACTCTCTAATTCACTTAAAACAGTCTCATAAGCCATCTCAGGGAAATTACTCTCTTTACTCAAATGACCAAGTATAACAGTAGCCAAACCACTCTCAATCAAATCAGAAATAAGCTGACCAGCCATATTATTAGAAAGATGACCATTAGGACCTGCAATTCTACTTTTAAGTAAACTAGGATATGAGCATATTCTTAAAACTTCAGGCTCATAATTAGACTCTAACAAAGCAAATTTACTTCCCATCAAACAACTCTTAATCTCAGGAGTTACATGACCTAAATCAGTTGCAATACTAATCTTAGTATTACCATCACTAATATTAAAACCACAAGACTCAATAGCATCATGAGGAGTTCTAAAAGGATGAATAACCAAATCACCAACAATAAAATCCTCAGAAGAATTAAAAGTATGTATATTTTTCTCATCAATCTTTTGAACCTCTTTAGGAATTTTACTCCAAGTTTTAGAATTTGCATAAATAGGAATATCAAATTTCTTAGAAAACGTTCCAACACTCTGAACATGGTCAGAATGTTCATGAGTTATCAAAATTGCATCTATTTCATTAGGGCTAACATCAATAGAATCCAACCCCTCTATAATCTTCTTAGCACTAACACCAGCATCAATCAAAATCTTAGTATTATTATTTTGAGCAAATAAACTATTACCAGTACTACCACTATATAAGCTACAAAACTTTAACATAATTACTCCGTCACTCTCTTAATATCAGCACCAAGTGCCTTAAACTTATCTTCAATATTCTCATAACCACGATCAATATACTCAATATTAGAAACTTCAGTAACACCATTAGCGGCAATACCTGCAATAATAAGAGCTGCACCAGCCCTTAAATCAGAAGCCGAAACTGGTCTACCATATAACTCTGGAACACCATCAAAAAAAGCAACATTACCTTGAGCATTAATCTTAGCACCCATTTTATTAAGTTCAGCAGTATATTGAAAACGAGACTCCCAAATACTCTCAGTAACCATGCTAGTCCCATCAGCAGTAGCCAAAACGATACCCATTTGAGACTGTAAATCTGTAGGAAAACCAGGATAAGGAAGAGTCTTAATATTTACGCACTTAGGTCTTTTATCACACCAAACTCTAAGAGTATCACCACTAATTTCCTCAACATGAGCACCCATCTCCTCAATCTTAGCAGACAAAACATCTAAATGTTTAGTAATGCAATTCTTTATAATAATATCACCTCTAGTAGCAACAGCAGCCAACATAAAAGTACCAGCCTCAATTTGATCAGGGACAATAGAATAAGTACCACCATGAAGCTCCTTAACACCATTAATTTTAATAATATCAGTACCAGCACCATGAATATCAGCACCCATAGTATTCAAAAAGTTAGCGACATCAACAATATGAGGCTCTTTAGCTACATTCTCAATAGTAGTAGTACCTTCAGCCAAAACAGAAGCAAGAATAGCATTAATAGTCGCACCAACAGAAACAATATCCAAATAAATAGAATTTCCGATAAGCCCATCAGTAGTAGCAACAATCTTACCCTGTCCAATATCTACTTTAGCACCAAGAGACTCAAAAGCCTTAGCGTGTTGGTCAATAGGACGAGCGCCAAGTTTACAACCACCAGGCATACCAACAACCGCTCTTTTACATCTACCGAGAAGAGCACCAATTAAATAATAAGAAGCCCTAAATTTGCTAGTCATATCTAAAGGAGCATCAATATAATTAACATTACGAGTATCGACCTCTACAGTATTAGGGGCAGTCTTAGTAATCTTAACACCCAAAGTCCTCAAAATATCACAATATATATTTATATCACTAATATTAGGTAAGTTTTCAATAGTACAAATGCCATTAACCAACAAAGTAGCAGGCAAAATAGCAACAGCAGCATTTTTAGCACCATTAATAATAACCTCACCCTCAAGTCTAGTTTTACCATTAATAACAAACTTTTCCAAGTCCAAACCTCCTTAAGTTTAAGCAATAATTAAATTTCAAATCTACTATAACATAAAAAAAAAAAAAATACAATACATTAGATTGATAATAAAAATGGAATATGATATAATATAAAAGTAAAAAATAGCTCAAGAGCTGAAAGGAGAGTAAAAATATGCAAGATGAAGAAGACCGAGAAGTAGAGAAGCGGACAGAAAAAAAACTTCATATAGTATTAATTCTAGGAGCGAGCTGGACGATCACGGGGATATGCATAATTATATTGTTATTTATGCATTTCCTAGGAAAGTAAAAGTAAAAGAGGAGCAGTATACTGCTCCTCTTTTACTTCCCAGAATAAATTGCAGTTACTGGATAATGGTTTTGTTATATAAATTGGGTTTTGTAGGGATGAGTATATGTTTTAAAATTTATACAAAATTATAAATATACGTTGTAGGGGCGATTATTAATCGCCCGCTCTTCGAAGAACATGCTTAAGAATATAAGTTTTTTAGCAAGCCTTTGTTAGAACGGGCGATTGCTAATCGCCCCTACATCTCTCTACAATTTTAAATTCACCTAAAAATTCTTCATCCCCACAAACTCAAATTTATAGTGAATTATTACCACCTGAATTGTAACAAGAAAAATTTTTTACTAAGTAATATTTGTTAAAACTATTGAAAAAAAGGAAAAAAAATGATAAAATAGTAAAAATTTGTGAAAAAATAGAAAGGAATGTTGATGAGGATGAAAAATGCTATTGATGAACTAATAAACAAAATAAAGCAAATGAACAATCCTACTGTTATTGGGCTAGACCCTAGATATGATATATTGCCAGAATGTATAAGAAAAAAATATCCACAAACAGTAGAAGGTGCCTGCAAAGGTTTTTTAGAATTCAATAAAACCTTAATAGACTCTACATATGATATAATTCCAGCAGTAAAACCGCAAATTGCATTTTACGAAATGTTTGGAATAGAAGGAATGAAAGTATTCGACGAAACCTGTAAATACGCAAAATCAAAAGATATGCTAGTAATAGCAGATATGAAAAGAGGAGACATAGGAACAACAGCTCAAGCATATTCAAATGCTGCAATAGGAAGAACGCCAATAGGAGAAATCAACCATAGCATTTTTGATGTTGAATTCGTTACAGTAAATCCATATTTAGGGACAGATGGCGTTAAGCCATTTATTGATGATTGTCAAAAATATGGAAAAGGAATATTCGTATTAGTAAAAACATCTAACAAATCATCAGGAGAACTACAAGACATAAAAACAGAAAATGGAGAAGAATTATATAAAAGAGTTGCAAAACTAGTAAATGAATGGGGTAAAAACTTAGTTGGAGAGCATGGATATAGTAGTATATCAGCAGTAGTAGGAGCAACATATCCAAAACAACTTGCAGAGCTAAGACAAATGATGCCACATTCATATTTTTTAATACCAGGATATGGAGCACAAGGGGGAAAAGCAGAAGACATAGCATTAGGATTTGATGAAAAAGGGCTAGGAGGAATAATAAATGCATCTAGAAGCTTAATGTGTGCATACAAATCAGAAAAATGGAAGGACAAGTATGCAGAAGAACAATATGCAGAAGCAACTAGAGCAGAGGCTATTCGTATGAGAGACGAACTAAACGGTGCGATTGCAAAATAAATAAAAGGAGGAAAAAATATGCCATACAATCAGAAATGTAAAATAGTAAAAAAAGAATTTCTAAAAGAAGATATATGTAAAATGGTAATATCATCACCAGAAATGGCAAAAGAAGCGAAACCAGGACAATTCTTAGAAATAAGAGTAGTAGATGACATAGAACCATTACTAAGAAGACCAATAAGTATATACAATGCAGATGAAAACAAAGGAGAACTAGAATTTGTATTTCAGCTAAAAGGAAAAGGAACACACCTATTAGCAAAAAGAAACGAAGGAGAGCTATTAGACGTAATGGGACCTATAGGATATGGGACATTTAAAATTGAAGGATATAAAAACATATCAATAATAGGAGGAGGAATAGGTATATTCCCACTACAAGAACTATCAAAAAGAGCAAAAGAAGCGGGAATCAATTCAAAAATCTATATAGGATTTAGAAACAAAGACTTAATAATACTAGAAGAAGAATTCAAAAAAGTATGTAAAGAACTAATACTAACAACAGACGATGGTTCAAATGGAAAAGAAGGATATGCAATAAACTACTTAAAAGAAGACATAAAGAAAAGCAAACCAGACTGTATATATGCATGTGGACCACTACCAATGTTAAAAGCAATACAAAGCTTAGCAAAAGAAGAAAACATACCATGTCAAATATCATTAGAAGAAAGAATGGCATGTGGAATGGGAGTATGTCTAGGATGTGCAGTAAAATATGTAGGAGACGACAAGGTAAACTATAAACATGTATGCAAGAATGGACCGGTATTTAAAGCAACAGACGTAGAAATTTAATATATAATTATTCACTAAAAAGATAGCTTGCTAATCTTTTTAGCTGAATAATTATATATTGAGAGCCACGTATGTGGCGCCCCAAACGTGAAAAATTGCGGAGCAATTTTACTCGGCAAAAAAATAAATTTTACTCGTAAGGGGGTAATTTCGTAAAAATATATAAAATAAAAAATTTCTTATGTTCACTTGTTTTTTTGTAAAATATATAGTATAGTATTAAACATAGGAAATGAAAATAAAGCAGATGAGTGTTGCCACTAAACTTCATAGCTTCCAACTATGAGAAAGTGAGGTGGTGTTTATGGTAAATTTTTTACTATTCCTAATAATAGGATTTATGATTTCACTAACTATAAACGTAGCCTTATTAACAGTTATATACATAATTGTAACAAATAAGGAATAAATAAACAACACTACATTTATGCTTGACAGGCAATGTAGTGTTTTAACAATTTTTATGTGGCAACACATTTCTGTATTTCGTTTCCTATACCTATTATACACAAACAAATCTTATTTGTCAAATAATTTAGAATATAATATTATATAGATAAAAGCAAATGAACCAAATGAAAAATAGAAAGGAGCAAAACATGAATACAGAAATCAATTTTTGTGGAATGAAAATGAAAAATCCAATCACAGTAGCCTCAGGAACATTTGGATATGGAAGAGAAGTCGCAGAATATATAGACTTAAACAAACTAGGAGGAATATGTACAAAAGGAACATCATTAAAACTAAGAGATGGAAATAAACCACCAAGAGTATGTGAAACAGCAAGTGGAATGTTAAACTCAATAGGTTTACAAAATCCAGGAATAGAATATTTTATGAAATATGACTTACCATGGCTTAGAAACTTTGACACAAACATAATAGTAAACGCATGTGGAAACTCAATAGATGAATATGTAGAACTTGCAAAAGTATTAAACACTTTAGACATAGATGCAGTAGAACTAAACCTATCATGTCCAAACGTAAAAGCAGGCTGTATGGCATTTGGAACTACATATGAAGGCGTAAAAGAAGTAACAACACAAGTAAGAAAAGCACTAACAAGTAAACCACTAATAGTAAAATTAACACCAAATGTAACAGACATAACACAACCCGCAAAAGGAGCAGAAGACGCAGGAGCAGATGGAGTATCATTAATAAACACGCTATTAGGAATGAAAATAGACATAGACAAGAGAAGACCAGTATTAGCAAATAACACAGGGGGACTTTCAGGACCAGCAATAATGCCAGTTGCAGTAAGAATGGTATATCAAGTAGCACAGGCTGTTAATATACCAATATTAGGACTAGGAGGAATAACAACAGGAGAAGACGTAATAGAATTCATGTTAGCAGGGGCAACAGCAATATCAATAGGAACAGGAAACTTTATAGCACCAGACGTATCAATAAAAGCAATAGAAGGAGTAGAAAACTATATGAAAAGACACAACATCGAAAACCTAACAGACATAATAGGAAAAGTTCAAATGAATTAAAAATAAGGGGAAGTTCCCCTTATTTTATTGAAAAAACACCAAAATCATTGACTTTATGCATTAAAAGTAATATAATAATAAAGCTATTGTCTAAGATTTTCAAAACACTGAGAATCCAAGTAGACAAAAAGGAGAAAAAATAGGAGGTGAAATTTAAGTGCCAACAATTAATCAATTAGTAAGAAAAGGAAGAAAGACAGGTCAAACAAAATCTACAGCTCCAGCATTACAACATGGTTACAACTCTAGAAACAAAACATTAACAAATAACCGTGCACCACAAAAAAGAGGAGTATGTACAGTAGTAAAAACTGTTACACCTAAAAAACCAAACTCAGCCTTAAGAAAAGTTGCTAGGGTAAGACTATCAAATGGATATGAAGTAACATCATATATACCAGGAATAGGACACAACTTACAAGAGCACAGTGTAGTATTAATCAGAGGAGGAAGAGTAAAAGACTTACCAGGTGTTAGATACCATATCATAAGAGGAACACTAGACACAGCAGGAGTAAAAGACAGAATGCAAGCACGTTCTAAATATGGAGCCAAACGTCCAAAGAAAGCATAATAAAATTTACTCGAAATATTTACAAAGATGTAATAGGCTCATAAAGGATTTTTGCAAAAAATCTTATTGAGATATTTCTGAATAAAATGAGGAAATAATAAAAGAAAATATTAGTGCAAATAATAAATTACTAATTTAAGGTACTTAAATTATAGAATAAATTATTGCACTAGACGGATAGGTAATCCTATCAGAGTAACTTTAGATGTTTTAATATATAAAAACTATATATTAGCGTGAATGAAATCTGCAAAAATATAAAAACAAGAAAAATTTACTATATAAACATTTCACGTTTTATATAAACATCAATTAATTTAAGATAAAGGAGAAAGAGTAAGAAGCATCTAACTTCTAATCTATAACCTCTAAATATCTAGAAAAGGAGTGAAGAATAGTGCCAAGAAAAGGTTATGTAGCAAAAAGAGACGTGTTACCAGACCCAATGTACAATAGCAAAGTTGTAACAAAACTAATCAACAATGTTATGTTAGATGGAAAAAAAGCAGTAGCACAAGAAATAGTATATGGTGCATTTGACATCATAAAAGAAAAAGAGCAAAAAAATCCACTAGAAGTATTCGAAGCAGCATTAGACAATGTAATGCCTGTACTTGAAGTAAAAGCAAGAAGAGTGGGTGGTGCAACATATCAAGTACCGCTAGAAATCAGACCAGAAAGAAGACAAACACTAGGACTAAGATATCTAGTAACATATGCTAGAAAAAGACACGAAAAAACAATGGCAGAAAAACTAGCAGGAGAAATACTAGACGCCATTGCAGGTAACGGCGGAGCATTCAAGAAGAAAGAAGATATGCATAAAATGGCAGAGGCAAATAAAGCTTTCGCACATTATAAATGGTAGAAAATAAAAGGAGGAAAAATTTGTGGACGGTAGACAAGTATCATTACAAAAAACGAGAAATATAGGAATAATGGCTCACATCGATGCTGGAAAAACAACAACAACAGAAAGAATTCTTTTCTACACAGGTAAAACACACAAAATAGGAGAAACACATGATGGTGGAGCAACAATGGACTGGATGGCTCAAGAGCAAGAAAGAGGAATAACAATCACATCAGCTGCAACAACATGTTTTTGGAAGGAACATAGAATAAATATAATAGACACACCAGGACACGTTGACTTTACAGTAGAAGTTGAGAGATCATTAAAAGTATTAGATGGAGCAGTTACAGTACTATGTGCTAAAGGTGGTGTTCAACCACAATCTGAAACTGTATGGCGTCAAGCAGATAAATACAAAGTACCAAGAATGGTATATGTAAACAAAATGGACATCATAGGAGCTGACTTTGCAAACTGTGTTGACCAATTAAAAACAAGGTTAAATGCACATCCAGTACCAATTCAGTTACCTATTGGAGCAGAAGATACATTCAAAGGTATAGTAGATTTAATGACTATGAAAGCATTAATTCATAAAGATGATTTAGGAAAAGACATAGAAATAACAGAAATTCCAGAAGATATGAAAGAAGCTGCAGAAGCAGCACATCAAGAAATGATAGAAGTTGCAGCAGAGCAAGACGATGAATTAATGATGAAATATCTTGATGGTGGAGAATTAACAATAGAAGAAATAAAAGCAGGACTTCGTAAAGGAACAATAGCAGGAAATATAATTCCAGTATGTTGTGGTTCTTCATATAAAAATAAAGGTGTACAAGAATTACTAGATGCAATACTAGATTATTTACCATCACCAGTTGACATTCCACCAGTAGAAGGTGAAACTCTAGATGGAGAAAAAGCTATAAGAAAACCAGATGATAAAGAACCATTTTCAGCATTAGCATTCAAAATTGCAACAGACCCATTCGTTGGAAAATTATGTTTCTTTAGAGTATATTCTGGAACATTAGATGCTGGAACAAGCATATTAAATGCAAGCAAAGACAAAAAAGAAAGAATGGGAAGAATCCTATTAATGCATGCAAATCACAGAGAAGATATCACAAAAGTTTACACAGGAGATATAGCAGCTGCTGTTGGACTTAAAGATGTAACAACAGGAGATACACTATGTGATGAGGCAAATCCAATAATACTAGAATCAATGGAATTCCCAGAACCAGTTATAGATATAGCAATTGAGCCAAAAGACAAAGTAGCGCAAGAAAAGATGGCAATTGCATTAGCAAAACTTGCAGAAGAGGACCCAACATTCAAAACATATACAGACCATGAAACAGGTCAAACAATAATTGCAGGAATGGGAGAATTGCACTTAGACATAATAGTAGATAGACTAAAAAGAGAATTCAAAGTTGAATGTAATGTAGGAAAACCACAAGTTGCATATAAAGAAACAATTAGAAATTCAGTAAGAGCAGAAGGAAAATTCATACGTCAATCAGGAGGACGTGGACAATATGGACACGCTATAATCGAAATGGAACCATTAGAACCAGGTTCAGGAATTGTATTCGAAAGCAAAATAGTAGGAGGAGCAGTTCCAAAAGAATATGTAAAACCAATAGAAGATGGTATAAGAGAAGCTGCAAACAGTGGAATCTTAGCTGGATATCCAGTTATAGACTTTAAAGCTACATTAGTAGATGGTTCTTATCATGAAGTTGACTCATCAGAAATGGCATTCAAAATTGCTGGTTCTATGGCATTCAAAGAAGGATGTAAAAAAGCTAAATCAGTTATTTTAGAGCCAATTATGAAAGTAGAAATAACAGTTCCAGAAGAATACATGGGAGATGTTATTGGAGATATAAACTCTAGACGTGGAAGAATGGAAGGAATGGAAGCAAGAGGAGGATCACAAATAATAAGAGGATTCATACCATTATCAGAAATGTTTGGATATGCAACAGACCTACGTTCAAAAACACAAGGAAGAGGAACTTATGCAATGGAACCAAGTCACTATGAAGAAGTTCCAAAAGCAATATTAGAAACAATAGTTGCTACAAGAACAAAAAAAGAAGATTAATAAAAATGCGGAAAAATAGAAGGGCACATGAAATGTGCCCCTACAAAATATAATAAAACATTTTAATGTTATAAATTATAACAAATATGTAGATAATATTGATTAAATTGAAAAAAACTATTGCAAAATCAAGTAAAATGATATAAAATAGTTGCAAATAATTGTTATTAAATTTAAAAAATATAAAAATAAAAAGGAGGAATTTTCAAATGGCAAAAGCTAAATTTGAAAGAACAAAACCACATATTAACATTGGTACAATCGGACACGTTGACCATGGAAAAACAACAACAACAGCTGCTATTACAAAAGTATTATCATTAGAAGGAAAAGCTCAATACACTGAATATGCAAAAATCGATGGAGCACCAGAAGAACAAGCAAGAGGAATCACAATTAATACAGCACACGTTGAATATGAAACAAACAACAGACACTATGCACACGTAGACTGCCCAGGACACGCAGACTACGTTAAAAACATGATTACAGGTGCAGCACAAATGGATGGAGCAATCCTAGTAGTATCTGCAGCAGATGGACCAATGCCACAAACAAGAGAGCATATCTTACTTGCAAGACAAGTTGGAGTTAAATATATAGTAGTATATTTAAACAAATGTGATATGGTAGACGATCCAGAACTATTAGAACTAGTAGAAATGGAAGTTAGAGATCTATTATCAAGCTATGATTTCCCAGGAGATGAAATCCCAGTTATAAAAGGATCATCATTAAAAGTACTAGAATGTTCATCAACAGATTATAATGCACCAGAATATGCATGTATCAGAGAATTAATGGAAGCAGTTGATACTTATATACCAACACCAGAAAGACCAGTAGATCAACCATTCTTAATGCCAATTGAAGACACAATGACAATAACAGGAAGAGGAACAGTAGTTACTGGTAGAGTAGAAAGAGGAGCAGTCACAGTTGGAGAAGAAGTTGAAATCATAGGACTTACAACAGAAAGAAAGAAAACAGTTATAACAGGACTAGAAATGTTCAGAAAATCATTAGATAGAGCAGAAGCAGGAGACAATGCAGGAGCATTATTAAGAGGAATAGACAGAAAAGACATAGAAAGAGGTCAAGTATTAGCAAAACCAGGAACAGTTAATCCACATACAAAATTCAAATCAGAAGTATATGTATTAACAAAAGAAGAAGGCGGAAGACATACACCATTCTTCAATGGATATAGACCACAATTCTATTTCAGAACAACAGACGTTACAGGACTAATAGAATTAGAAGAAGGAACAGAAATGGTAATGCCAGGAGACAACACAAGAATGACAATAGAACTAATCACACCAATCGCAATCGAAAAAGGACTAAGATTCGCTATCCGTGAAGGTGGTAGAACAGTTGGTTCAGGTATCGTTACAGAAATATTAGAATAATAAGAATAATAATAAAAAAGAAAGAGTGCAAACACTCTTTCTTTTTTATTATTATTCTTATTATTCGTAAGGTAGCGGAACGCTACCTGAATCATAAAAACGCATGAAAAATTGCGGAGCAATTTTACAGGTGTTTTATGATTCAATATTTCGATATTAAATATTATTCGTAAATTCATGGCTTTTTTTATGATTTTATGATATACTAAATAAAGATTAATTTATTTAACAGGAGAGTGAAAAAATGAGTGAAAGTCAAAAACAATTATTAATAGATATAAACAATATATCTTGTAGTTTAAGCGAAGAAGATGTAAAGAAAATAGAAAAAGTAGCGATAAATTTATTAGATATAAGCTTATTAAAAACTATGCCTAATTTAGAATTAAGCGAATTAAAAGAATTAGATACAACCGAAAAATTAATGCTATTACGTGAATATTCTTTATCTGAAGAAGAAAGAAGAAAAGAAAATGAAGAAGCTATACCATTTGAGGAAGCATTAAAAGAAGTGGGGTTGACTATAGATGACTTACAAGATTAATATAAAAAAGAAAGCACAAAAGTTTATAAGTAAACAAATAAAAATCAGCAAATAAGACTCTACAAAAGTATTTATAATTTACCAAATGGAGATATAAAATTACTAAAAGGATATAAAACAAAATATAGATTAAGGGTAGGAGAATATAGAGTAATATTTGAATGGATAGAAAACAAAATAATTATAAATGTAACAGATGCTGACAACAGAGGAGATGTATATAAAAAATATTAAATATAAGCAAAAACAAGAATTCCGTAAGGGGTTCTTATTTTTAACCAACATGTAATAAAAAAGACATTAAAATTTAACATAAAAAAGCAGAATCTCATAAAAATGATTTCCGCAAGGCTAAAGAAAGAGGTTTAGATATATTAGAGAAATTAGTATATTGAAATCAATAGGTAAATCTTTATATAATATGTGTAGTGAAAAATATAAAAAATATAAAGAGAAGAAAATTAATTATGTTCTTTTTATACTTTAACTATATATTATTAAACATTCACTATTCATTATTCACTAATATAAAATAACGGAGGTACTTATAATGAAGAGAAGTAAGAAATACGTAAAAAAATTGAAGAGTAGAATACAAGTATCAACACTTTGTATAGCTACAATATTAATGTTAATTGCAATAGGCAAATTAGCAGGACTTTCTGTACCCATAGATAATATAAAGGATGTAGCAAAAGAAAGATTAACAGCAGATGAAAGTATAACACAAGAAGAAGAGGAAAAAACATCAAAAGTAACAATAGCAGAAGATGGAGCAATAGTGTGTGATAGTATAGTACAAGGAGTAATAGATAGTGAATTAGAGAATGGAACATATACATTTAGAGTAATAGGGAATATAAATGGAACTAATGAAACAAAAAACTATAAAGTAGAATTAATAAATTATTATGATGATGTAACATATTCCCTAACATCAGGGCAAACAAGCAGAACAATAAGTCTAGGAGATAGTACTACAGAATACAAAATGCTAGTAGTAAAATATCATGGGAATTTAACAGTAGATAAAGGAGTAACCTTAACTGCGACAACAGTAAATAACTTAACATACAAAAAAGGAATGTACATATGTGCATTAGGAAATATTTATAATAATGGAAACATATCAATGACAGCAAGAGGAACATATAATCAAGCAGGAGAAAATGTTTATCTTTGGAAGAATAATGATAGTACATATGAATATGTACCAGCACTTGGAGGAGTAGGAGGAGCAGCACAATATACATCAGCTCGAGGAGGGATTCTTAATGGAAGATCAGGAACTTCTGGAACTGGAAGGCAAACAGGTGGCGGAGGTACTGGAGGACGGAAGAAACTGGATGAAAGCTATAACAATAAGCGCAGGAGGAAGAGGAACATCATATTCAGGAGGTAGTGGTTCAGGAGCTGCGAATTCAGATGGAAGTAGCGGATGGGCAGTAACTTCAGGAGGAGGTTCATCAGTTGGAGGACCAGGAGGAGCAGGCGTTGTGGGTTCAAATAATGCTTCAGGATATGGCCAAATTTCTATAGGAGGAACAGGAAATCCATCAGGAGGTTATGCATTATACAGAGAATCTCCTGTTAATTATGTTGGAAGAAGTGGAACAGGTGGACTTCTAATAATGTATTCAAAGAACTTATTTAATGGAGGAACAATTAGTGCACAAGGAATATCTTCAAGTACAGCATCATTATCAAATAGTAATGGTAGAGTAGATCCAGGAGGAGCATCAGGAGGAGGATCTATAAATATATTTGCAAATAAAGTAACAAATTTAAGTTCAATAACAGCAGCAGGGGGAGCAGCAACAACACAAAGTAGCATAGGAGGAGCAGGAGGAAATGGAACAGTTACTATAAAAGAAGTAGGACCTGATTTAACTTGTGCAATAAAACAGCTAACATTAAATATAAAAGAAACATACTCTATAAATTTAGACACAGTGGAATTAGTTCCTAAAACATCTACACAAGTAGATGAATTCATATTAGGAGATTTAAAGTGCGAATCACTTAATGAAAACATTGCAACAGTGGATGAATATGGGAAAATAACAGCAATATCAGCCGGTTTGACAAAAATAAAAATAACAGATACAAAAAATGAAATAAGTACATATATTTATGTAGAAGTATTAAGTAATTCAAAAGTAGATGTACAAGAAGGAAAAAACTTTACAATATCATTAAAAGAAAATGGAACAGTATGGAGCTATGGACTAAATAGTAATGGACAATTAGGAAATGATACAGCTATTGGGGAACAGTGTGCTGTGCCTGCACAAGTAAAATTAAACAAAGATACATATCTAGAAAATATAAAACAAATCGCAACAGGATATAGCCATGTATTGGCATTAACAAAACAAGGAGAAGTATATGCATGGGGAGCAAATACAAATGGACAACTAGGAACAGGGGAAGAAAATGATTGTAACATTCCAATAAAAATACAAGGAATATCAAATATAATAAAAATAGATGCCTATAAGAATAAAAGCATAGCGCTTTCAAGTGATGGAAAAGTATATGTATGGGGAGAAGGGCAATCAACCCTACCAATGAGATTAATATTTCCGACAAAAGTAGTAGATATATCAGGAGACTTAATACTTTCTCAGAATGGACTAGTATACAATATATCAGATTTAACTACACCAATAATAGGTCTAAGCAATATAGCGAAAATATCAGCAGGAACTAATCATAATTTAGCTTTAGATGTTTATGGAATTGTATATGCATGGGGAACAAATACATATGGAGAATGTGGAATAGCTACAACGGGAAGTATTGCAGTAAGAAAAGTCACTTATAATATTTTTAAGATATCAGCAGGAAACTGTACAAGCATATTACAAAGTGAAGATGGAAACGTATATGTACTAGGAAACAATGCAAATGGACAAATAGGGCTAGGAAGTACAGCCAAAACAGCAGGAGCAACAAAAATAACATTAATAGAAAATGTAGAAATAGAAAACATATCAGCAGGAGAAGGAACACACTCAGGACTAGTAGATAAAAATGGATTTGTATGGCATACAGGATTAAACACAAAGGGAGAATTAGGAATAGAAAACACAACATCTAAAAATATATTTACAAAAACGGGTAATACAATTATAAATACAGGAACAAGAGATAAGGAATATTTAGATTTAGAAGAGACATTAACAATAAATAATAGATTAGAAAATACTTATAATTTAAAAATAGACTTAATAGATGACAATCCAGCTAATTTTGAGGTGCAACTGTCAAATAACCAAATTCTAGATATTGAAGGAAATAAATATATAGCAAAACAATATGGAATAACTAAATTAACAGTAACACACACGCCAACAGGGAGAACAAGAGAAATAGAAATTACAGTTATACCAAAAATGGAAAGTTTAGTACAAGGATTTAGAGATAAAGATTTACCAGATGGGGAATATACAGTATATATAAAAGATGAAATTTATAAAGTTGAATTAATAAATTATTATGACAATATAAGATATTCATTAGAAGAAGGTCAAACTACAAAAACAGTATCATTAGGAGATAACAGTACAGACTATAAAACATTAGTAGTAAAATATCATGGGGATTTAACAATAGATAAAGGAGTAACACTAACTGCAACAACCGTAAATAACTTAACATACAAAAAAGGAATGTACATATGTGTATTAGGAAATATTTACAATAATGGAAACATATCAATGACAGCAAGAGGAACATATAACCAAGAAGGAGAGAATGTATATCTATGGAAAAATATAGATGATAGTATAGAATATGTACCAGCAACAGGAGGAGCAGGGGGAGCTTCACAAAGTACATCACAACATAATACAATACTTAATGGAAAGCCAGGAATTTCAGGAACAGGAAGACAAACAGGCGGTGGTGGAACTGGAGCACGGAAGAAATTGGATGAATTCCATAACAATAGGTGAAGGAGGAAGAGGAACATCATATTCAGGAGGTAGTGGTTCAGGAGCTGCAAACTCAGATGGAAGTAGTGGATGGGCTGTAACTTCAGGAGCAGGTTCATCAGTAGGAGGAGCAGGAGGAAATGGAGTTGTAGGATCAAATAATGGATCTGGTTATGGACAAATATCTATTGGGGGAACTGGAAACCCAACAGGCTCTTATCAGACATATAGAGAAAGTGCAGTTAACTATGTTGAAAGAAGAGGAACAGGAGGACTATTAATATTATATACTAATGACTTATATAATGAAGGAACAATTAGTGCGCAAGGAGTAGCCTCAAGTACAGCATCGTTGTCAAATAGTTATGGTAGAGTAGACCCAGGAGGAGCATCAGGAGGAGGTTCTATAAATATCTTTGCAAATAAGATAAAAAATACGAACATAATAACAGCAGAGGGAGGAGTAGCGACTACACAAAATAGCACAGGAGGAGCAGGAGGAAATGGAACAGTTACAATAAATGAGCTAGGTTCAGTACTAAACTATCCAAAAAAAGAGATAGGATTAAAAATAGAAGAAGAATATAAAATAGATGAAAGTAAACTATGGTATGTAAAACTAAATGAAATTCAAACAGAAGACTTAAAGTTAGGAAACTTAATATATGAAACAGAAGATGAAACAATAGCAGAAGTAGACGAAACAGGAAAAATAGTAGCAAAAGGAAAAGGACAAACAAAAATAAAAATAACAGATGAAGACAATGGATATAGTACATACATAACAGTAAAAGTAACAGTAGAAGGAGAAAGAGAAGCTGGGGTAAAAGCAGGAAAAGACTTTGTAGTAGCACTAAAAGAAAACGGAACAGTATGGACATGGGGAACAAACGAAAAAGGACAACTAGGCTTAGGTAATAACGCAAACACTGTAGGAGCACATTGCAATGTGCCTGTACAAATCAAAACATCAGAAGGAAAAGAATTAAACAACATAAAACAAATAGAAGCAGGAGAAAACTCTGCAATAGCTTTAGACGAAGAAGGAAAAGTATACACATGGGGAACAGAGTTGACTGGAATACAGAAGGTAGAAGGACTAATAAACATCGAAAAAATAAACAGTTATAAAGAAAACTTCTATGCAATAGACAAAGAAGGAAATGCATATATATGGGGAAAGGGATATGATAAACCAACAAAACTAGAAACAGAAATAAAAATAGAAGACATAAAAGGAGAAATATTCCTAGGAGAAGATGGAAGAATATACTTTATAAAAGATTCACAAAAACCAGTAATATACTTAAATGGAATAAGTAAAATAGACGTAGGAGAAGATCACTATGTATTTTTAACAGTAGAAGGAAGAGTATACAGTATAGGAAAAGGAGAAGTAGGGCAACTAGGAAAACCAAACTACATAGAAGGAAAAATACCAAACTTAGTAAAAACAGAAGAAGCATATTTAGAAAAAGTAAAAGAAATATCCGCAGGAAACAAAACAGGAATGGCAGTAACAGAAGAAGGAAAAGTGTATGTATGGGGAGACAACACAAATGGAAAACTAGGAATAGAAGGAACAAAAGTATATAATGCAAAAGAAATAACAAAAGTACAAGACAAAGACGGAAAAGAACTAAGCATAAAAGAAATGGAAATAGTAGAAGGAGGTACAAATAACTCATATATAGGAGACAAAGAAGGAAACGTATACAGTGTAGGAATAAACGACAAAGGGCAACTAGGAGTAGGAGACAACCTTCAAAGAAAAACATTTACAAAAGTAGGAAAAATAGAAATAAAAGCAGAACCAGAAGAGATAAAAGTAGGAAAAGGTGAAACAAAAGAAATAGCAATAATAGTAACAAATGGTTTCAACTTAAAAAAAGATACAACTGAAGAACAAAAAATAGAAGCTAAAAGTACAAATGAAAAAGAAGTAGAAGTAGAAGAAATAGAAGGAATAAACAATAATGGAATAGCAAACATAAAAGACAGTAAACCAAACTATAAAATAACAGGAAACAAAATAGGAAGAGTAAATATAGTAGCAACAAGTGGAGAATACACAGGAAATATATGGGTAAACGTAGTAAACGAAGAAAAAGCAGAAGCATCAGCAAAAGTAGAAAATGGAAAAGGATTTACAATAGCCCTAAAAGCAAATGGAACAGTATGGGGATGGGGAACAAACGAAAATGGACAATTAGGAATAGGAAACAATATAACACAAAACAACGAACCAACTCAAATTGAAATACCAGAAAGAATAATAGATATATCATCAGGCGAATCACATGTAATTGCATTAGACTGCAAAGGAAATGTATACACATGGGGGCTTAATAAACATGGGCAACTAGGAATAGGAAACAACACAACGTACAAACAACCAACAAAAATAAATTTAGAAAATATAGAAAAAGTAATAGCAAAAGGTAATAGGACATATGCAATAAACAAAGAAGGAAAAGTATACGCTTGGGGAGAAAAATATGGAAAAGTGCCAAGTCTATTAAACATACCAGAAAATGTAATAGACATAGGAAAAGAATACTACTTAACAGCAGAAGGAAAAATAAAAAAGATAATAGACAACAGTGAAATAGATACAAACGAAAAAATAGAACAAATGGCAGAAGGAGAAGATCATGTACTATTACTAGGAAAAACGGGAAAAATATATAGTTATGGTCAAAATACATATGGACAACTAGGAATAGGGAATATTACTACCACTATGCCTGTTTACACATTAACATTAGATAATATAATAGAAATATCAGCAGGAGACAGATATAGTATAGCAGTAGACAAACAAGGAAAAGCATACACATTCGGAATAAATGGAAACGAACAGCTAGGACAAAACAACGAAATGGAAAATGGAGGAATATTAGAAAGTAAAAACCCAATAGAAAAGCAAGACATAGAAGGAATAGAAAGAGTAGAAGCGGGATACACCCACACAAGTGTATACACAAAAGAAGGAAAAGTATACACATGGGGAGAAGGAGAACAAGGACAACTAGGAACAGGAAAAATAGAAGAAAAATGGGAAGCGCAAAAAGTAGGAAAAGACATATTAAAAACAAACACAAATGAAATAATAATAGAAGAAGAGGAAAGCTACGAAATAAAAGGAAGAATAAATAACTTCAACCTATTTAATGAAAAAGAAGCAGAAATAGAATACGAAATACTAGATGGAAGCATGGCATACCTAGATAAAGAAACAGGAAAAGTAATGGCAATACAAGAAGGAAGAACAACAGTAATAGCAAAAGAAAAAGGAACAGAAAACAAAGCGATAATAAGCCTAAGAATACTAGAAAAAGGAACAAAACCAGAAACAATAGATATATTAATAGAACCACAAGTAGCAACAGCAGGAAGCCACACAACAATGTTAAAAGTAGATGGAAGTGTATGGACATATGGAATAGGAAAATACGGAGAACTAGGAACAGGAAAAGAAGAAACAACAGACGAACCAGTAAAAGCCATATTCCCAGAAGGAACAAAAATAATAAAAATAGCAGTAGGAGAAAACCATAACCTAGCATTAGATAGTGTTGGAAACGTATGGACATGGGGAAGGAACAACTATTATCAACAAGGAAATAGTGGAGCAGAAAACATACTAATTCCAACAAAAATAGAAGGATTAACAAACATAAAAGATATTGAATGTGGAAATAACACCTCATATGCAATAGGAAAAGAAGGACAAGTATACAGTTGGGGACAAAATGGATGCGGAGAAGGAGGAATAGGAAGTTACACAAGCAAAATAACAATAAACCAAGCAAAAGGAATAACAGATGCAATAGACATAAAGGCAGGAAAAAATCATGCAATAATCCAAAAAAGCACAGGAGAAATATATATAACAGGATCAAACCTAAATGGGGAATTAGGTTTAGGAAATGAAACAAGAAAAACAAACGAATTTACAAAAATAGAAAACCTAGGAACAGTAGTAGCTATAGGAGCAGGAGAAAACCACAGTTTAGCAATAAAAGAAGATGGAACAGTCTGGGGATGGGGCTCAAACATAAATGGAGAACTAGCACTAGGAAACAGTACAAAAATAACAACACCACAACAAATACCAAACCTAGAAAACATAAAATACATAGACGGAGGAAAAGGATACAGTATAGCGATAAACAACCAAGGAGAAATGTATACAACAGGAGCAAACGAAAGTGGAGAACAAGGAAATGGAAGCAAAACAGGAACAAATACATATAAAAAACTAGAAACAATAGGAAATGTAATGCAAGCATCAGGAGGAAAAGGACATACAGTAATACTAAAAAAGGACGGAACAGTATGGGCATGTGGAGACTACACACAAGGAAATGAAGAAGTAAAAAGCAAAATCAAATCAGAAATTCCAGTACAAGTAGGAAATGATGAAACGGGAATAAAAGAAACAGAAATAACAATAGCAAAAGAAGAAACAAAAACAATAGGAGAAAACTGTGCATATGAATTTAACCTAATAAAACAAGATAAAAACTTTGCAAATACATTAACATTTGAAAGTGCAAATGAAGAAATAGCAGAAGTAAATGCGAAAGGCCAAATAACAGGAAAAAGAATAGGAACAACAAGAATAAAAGCAACATCAGACAAAGAAGGAAAAAAATACAGCATACTAGTAAAGGTAGTAGAGGAAAAGGGACAAGTAGCACCAAAAGTAGAAGGAGGAGAAAAATTTGCAAGCATACTAAAGGCAGATGGAAGCATATGGACATTCGGATACAATGGAGATGGAAGACTAGGAGTAGGAGAAAATGTAAGCAAAGACATACCAACAAAAACAAATATAATAGCAACATACAAAGACATAAAAGTAGGAAAGAACTTTATAATAGCTCTAAGACAAGATGGAACAGTATGGAGTGTAGGAAACAACGAAAACGGACAACTAGGAAATGGAACAACTCAAAACAAAAATAAATTAAGCCAAATATCAAGCTTAAGAGGAATACAAGAAATAGAAGCAGGAGAAAACTATTGCATAGCAAAAGACAACCTAGGAATAATATATGTATGGGGAAATAATCAAAATGGACAACTAGGAGATATAAGCAAAGGAAAAACTATACTAACACCAATAAAAACAGATATAGGAAACCAAAGAATACTAGACATATCAGCAGGAAAAGACCAAACAATATACATAACAGCAAAAGGACAAATAATAGGACAAGGAAAACTTGTAAATGGAGAAATAGAAGAAATAAAAAATCCAATAAAAGCAGAAATAGGAAAAGACGAAATAACAATACTAACAGTAGAAGGCGAGATATATAAATACAAAAATGGAGAAATAACAAAAGAAAATCTAGAAAACGTAATAGACATAAGAAGCCAAAACGAAAACATAATATATCAAGTGGCAGACGAAAAAGTATATGTAAAAGGGCAAAACCAAGAAGGACAACTAGGAACAGGAAACACAAACATAACAGAAGAACCAACCCAAGTAAATATACACGGACAAAATACATTTGGAATAGGAATAGGAAATAGCAACACCTACATAATAGAAAACACAGGAAACGTGTATGCAAGTGGAAATAACGAATATGGAAGTATAGGAAATGGAACAAGACAAAACACAAATGAACACACTCTAGTAGGAAACAGAAAATTCATAGTAGAACCAGAATCAAAAATAATGAAAACAAAGGACACAGAAGAAATAGAAATACAAAAGGATAGCTTCAATGTATTTGGAAACAAAGTGATATCAAACGAAGAATACGAATGGGAAAGCGACAACGAAGAAATAATAGAAACAGAGGCAGGAAAATTAACAGCAAAAGCAGAAGGAACAGCTCATATAACAATAACAGACAAAGTAACAGGTGAAAACACAAAAATAACAAGAATAGTAATAGACCAAGAAATAGATAGAATATTAGAAATAAAAGTAGATAAAGCAACCGCAAAATTAGCAGAAGATTCAACAGAACAAGAAATAAAATATAAAGTAAAAGTAATAACAGACAAAAATACAGGAACATTACAAATAAAAACACACGAAACAACAGACAGAATAAGCATAGATGGAGGACAAAACTGGAGCAACAATGGAACACTAATCCAAGAAATAGATATACCAGAAAAACAAACAGAAATAGAAATAACAATAGGAATACAAAACAATGAAGGACAATACGAAACAGAATACAAATACAAACTAACAATAGAAAAACAAACAGATGATGTAAAGCTAAAAGAAATAACTGCAGAAACAACAAATGAGCAAGGTGAAGCAAGCCTAATAAAAGCAAAAGCAATAAACATAACAACATATAGAATAGAATTAGAAAAAGGAACAAAAATACAAGAAATAAAAGCAACAGCAAACAGTAACCAAAGCTATATAAGTATAGACGGAAAAGAATATGCAATATATGAACAAACAAAAGAAATACAAACAGAAGAAAACGAAAACAAAGAAATAAAAATAGTAGTGAAATCAGAAGTAGGAACAGAACAAGAATACACACTACTAATAGCATACAAAGCAGAAGGAGGAGAAAATCCAGACCCAGGAGAGAATCCAGATCCAGGGGAGAATCCAGATCCAGGAGAAGAACCAGAAATAAACTATAACACAGATGTAGGAATAGACAGAATATATGTAAGCAATGGGGACGAAGTAACAGAAGCAACCCTACAAAAAGATGGAACATACCTAGTAAAAGTACCAGAAAATTATGAACAAGTAAATGTAACAGGAAAAGCAAGATATGTAAAAGCACAAGTACAAGTAAATGAAACAGGAATATACGTAGAAAAACAAGACACACAAGAAATAACACTACAAGAAGGAACAACACAAGTAAAAATAAAAGTAAAGTCAGAAGATGGAACAAACGAAAAAGAATACATATTAAAAATACAAAAACAATCAAGCAATACAAAACTATTAAGCATAGAAATAGATGGAGATAAAAATGTAATAAAAGGAGAAGACGGAAACTATCACTATACATTAACAGACCCAACAAACCAAGTAGAAATAAAAGCAAAAACAGAAGACGAAAAAGCACAAATAAAAATAGAAACAGGAGAATACAAACAACACGAAACAACAAAACAAGAAAAAATAGTATCAAGACAAACAGAAATAAAAATAAAAGTAAAAGCAGAAGATGGTAAGGTAGAAGAACACACACTAATAATAGAAGGATTACCAGATAATACAAACCTAGAAAAGGTAATAGTAAACGAAAAAGAAGCAACCTACAAAGAAGGAAAAAACAGATATGAAATAAGACTAGATGATGAAGAATTAAACATAGAAGCAATAGCAATAGACAAATTAGCAAAAGTACAATTTGTGGGAGAAGAACTTGAAGGAATAGGAAGAAGCACAATCGCAATCACAAAACAAAAAGGAGAAACAACAGTAAAAGTCAAAGTAACATCACAAAACGGACTAGAAACAGAAATCTACACAATAGCAATACTAGAAAAATCAGCAAATAATAAACTAGACATGATAAAAGTAAATGGAGAAATAGTAGAAGAAAAAGAAGATGGAAGTTACTATATAGGAATAAATCACAACGAACCACAAATACAAGTAGAAGCAACAGCGGAAGACAACTATGCAATAACAACAATAAACGAAGTAACACAAAACAACTATATAGCAACTAAAACGGAAAACATAGAAGAAGGAAAAACAATATATAGCTACACAATAAAAGTAGAAGCAGAAAATGGAGAAATAGCAGAATACAACCTAACAGTAGAACAACTAGAAGGAAAAACAAACATCATAAAGGTACTAGTAGGGGAAGAAGAGATAAACCTAAATGAAGCAACACTACAGGAAGATGGAACATATTACTATAAGACAAACAGAATAGAAGAAGGATATGTAAAGATAGAACTAGAATCAGAAAAATCTACTGTATCAATAAATAATATAGAAGGTTCATTGCAAAAAGTAAGTTTACCAGAAGAAAGAAATGAAATAGCAATAAAAGTAAAAGCAGAAGATAGAACAGAAAAAGAATACAAACTAATAATAGAAAAGATATCATCAAGCACAGAAATAAAAGAAATAACAGGAGAAGGAATAATAGAAACTCAGATAGAAGAAAATATAGCATATGTAAGTGTGGATGAAGAACTAGAGTCGATAGACTTAAAAGTAGTACTAAAATATGAGCAAGCACAACTAAAACAAGAAGGAGAAGAAAACTATGAAACAAAAGAAATAATTAGAACAATAGATTTAACAGGAAAAGAAGAAAATGAACCAATAGCAATAAAACTAAACATTAAGGCAGAAGATGGAACCGAAAAAGAATACACAATAAGCATAATAAAAGAAGCAAACTTAGAACTAAAAGATGTAATAGTAAACGAAGAAACATTAATATATGATAAAGAACAAGAAAGATACGAAAAACAAGTAAATAATGGAAACAAACCACAAATAACAATAACAACAAGCAATCCAAAACAAACAATACAATTACTAAACGAACAAAGAACTATACTAGCAACAGGAACAGGAACACTAACAACAACACAAACCTTAGGGGCAACAAACCTAACAACCAAATACATAATAAAAGTAATATCAAATAAAGGAGAAGAAAATGGAGCAGACGAAAGAGAATTATGGATAACCCAAAAATCAGCAGAAACAGGAATAACATATGTAAAAGTAGATAGTCTAGGAACAAGTTTAAGTACAGACAAAACAACATACACAAGTAGAGTATCAGGAAAAGAAAAATATCCAATAGAAATAAAACTAAAAGATGTAAAAGCTGAAGTAAGGGTAGAAGACTTAGAAGGAAACATACTAATAGACAAACAAACAGGAATTCTAAAGGGAGAACTAGAAGTAAAAGACGGACAAACAAAAGAATACAAAATAGTAGTAACATCAGAAAATGGAAACGAAAAAGAATACAAACTAAAAATAGAAAGAATAAGCAGTATAGTAGAAATAGAACAAATAACAATAACAGACTATGATGAAAGCGAAACAGAAATAATAACAAAAGAAGTAGAAAACTACTATGAAGAAACAAAGACATATAAGATAATAGTAAGTAGAAACCTAAGAGAAACAGAAGTAACAGTAAAAGCAAATGCAAGTAACATAGAAATAGATGGAACAGAAAAAACAAGCATAAGCAAAAGCTTAACTGGGGAAGGAACAACAAAAATAGCAATAAAATTAACAGCAAAAGATGGAAGCCAAGAAATCAGATACTTAGAAATAATACAACAATCAGGAGAAACAGGAATACAAACAGTAGAAGTAGATGGAACAAAAATAGAAGCAAACCAAGCAGGAAACTATGAAGCAACAGTAACAAATGAAGTTGACCTATCAGAAGTAAAAGTAATCCTGAATGAAAAAACTTCAAAAATATCAATAAACGGAGAATTAGAAAAAACAAGGCAAAGTACAACAAACATAAGCAAAGGACAAAACAGAAAACTAATAATCCCATTAAAAGTAACAGCAGAAGACGGAACAACATACACATACACTTTAACCCTAAACATATTATCACACGACACAACAGTAAAAGAAGTACAAGTAAACGAAGAACAAGCACAAATAAGCAATCCACAAGAAGAAACAAAATATACAGCACAAATAGGAAAAAAAGAAACAGAAGCAAAAATAGAAATAACAGCAGGAGTACCATATTCAACAGTTAGTCATATAGCAGAAGAAGGAACAGAAATAGCACAAAAAGAAAAGTTAATCTTCACAATAGACTGTAGCAACTTAGACCAAGAAACATATCAAACAACCTTCAAAATAACAGCAGAAGACGGAACAGAAAAAGAATATGAAATAGAAATAACAAGAAAAACAGATGATAGCACAATAAAAGCTGTATATATAAACGACAAAGAGACAGAACCAAACCAAGGAAACCAAAACTATGAAGATGGAACATACTATGCTATAGTAGAAGAAGAAACAGCAAAAATAAAAATAGAAACAAACGATAAAAAAGCAACAATAGAATACAACGGAAAAATAGGAAAAAATACCCTAGAACAAACAATAGAACTAAACAAAAACGGCCCAATAACAGAAATACCAGTAAAAATAACATCAGAAGAAGGAACAGAGAATCAGACAACAATCTATATAGAAAGAATAATAAACGAAGACAACAGCCTAAAAGAAATCTATGTAGAAGGAATATTAATAACACAAAACGAACAAGGAAAATATGAAGCAAACGTATTAGACACAAACGAAAGTCCAACAGTAAAAGCAATAACAACAAACGAAAATGCATATGTAAGGATAGGACTAGGACAAGAAGAGAAACACTTAACAGAGCAAAAAGTAACCCTATCAAACAACAAACAAACAATAATCCCAATAACAGTAAAATCACAAGCAGGTCAAACAAAAATAACATACCTATATCTAAATAAACTATCAACATCAGTAGCGCTAGAGCTAGTAACAGTAAATGAAAAAGAACAGAACTACTATGAAGAAGCAACAAACACATACAGATTTGTAGTAGACAATGAAACAACAGAATTTAACCTACAAGTGATAGCAGAAAACGAAGCAACAGACCTAGAATATGAAGGAGCAAATAAAGGAAACACAATAGAAGAAACAATAACAATAGGAAGGGGAGAAGATGGAAGAACAATAAAAATAAAAGCAAAATCAGAAGCGGGAACCGAAAAAGAATACACAATAGAAATAGCAAGAACATCAAACAATGCAAACCTAGAATACGTAAAAGTAGACGGAGAAGAAAGACAAGCAGATAAAACAAACAAAGAAAGTTACACAGTAAACATCAAAGCATTTGCAACAGAAGCAGAAATTGAAATAAAAACAGAACACAGTTATGCAACAGTAAAAATAGGAGATAACCCAATAAAAACAGGAAAAGACAAACAAACAATAAGTAATCTAGAAGAAGAAACAACAATAATCCCAATAGTAGTAACAGCAGCAGATGGAAAAACAATAAAAACATACAACATAATGTTAAAAAGAACAGGAACAAAACTAGAAGGAAAAATAATAACTGAAAACATAAACAACAGACACAAAGGAGAAATAAGTATATACTTAACAGAAGACACAAGAGAAATAGGAGATGAAAAGAATCCAAGAGAACTAAAAAGAAAAATAGAAACAAACGAAGACGGAACATTTGAAGTACTACTAGAAGAAGGAACAATCTGTGACATAGTAATAAGCAAAAAGGGATATCTAACATACATGATAACAAACATAGAAGTAGAACAAGAAACAATATATGTAGGAGAGATATATTTAACAGCAGGGGATGTAGCAGAATCAGGCGAAATAGAAATAGATGACTTAGTAGACTTAAACGATAATTATGGGGTAATTATCACAGAAGCAAACAGAGAAGAAAAGGAAATCTATGATTTAAACGGAGATGGAAGAGTAGACATGTTAGACAGAAATATCCTAAAGAAGAACTATGGAAAAATAGCAGAAATAATTAAATGGGTAAAACCAGAAGAAGTAGTAGAAGAAATAATAGAAGAAGTAGTAGAGAAACAAGAAAAAACAGCAGAAAAACCAAAAATACAAGAGGAAATACCAACAGAAAACTAAAAAAACAAGGGGCACAAATGTGCCCCTAAATTTTTTTTCTTTACTTTATTTCCCTAAGAAAATCAGAGAATTTTGATAAATTTGTTACAAAAAAGATATAAAAATTTAAAATAAAAAACAAAACCTAAAAATAGTGCTTTCCGCAAGGCTGTAGAAAACGCTTAGAAATTGAGACAAATCAGTATATTGAAATAGGTAGTTAAATCTTTATATAATATATGTAGTGAAAGAAACAAAAAATATAAAAAGAAAAAACTTATTATGTTCTTTTTATACTTTAACTATATATTATTAAACATTCACTATTCATTATTCACTAATATAAAATAACGGAGGTACTTATAATGAAGAGAAGTAAGAAATACGTAAAAAAATTGAAGAGTAGAATACAAGTATCTACACTTGGTATGGCTACAATATTAATGTTAATTGCAATAGGCAAATTAACAGGAATTTCTATGCCAATAAATACTGCAAAAGATATTGCACAAACAAAGCTATTAGCAGAAGAAAGTACAACACAAGGGGAAGAAAAAAATATAGAAAATAGAGAAAGCACAGAAGGTACTCAAGTCTCAAAAGTAACAATAGCAGAAGATGGAGCAATAGAATGTGATAGTATAGTACAAGGTGTAAGAGATAGTGAATTAGGAAATGGAACATATACATTTAGAGTAAAAGGAAACATAAATGGAACAAATGAAACAAAAAACTACAAAGTAGAATTAATAAATTATTATGATGACGTAACATATTCACTAGATGCAGGACAAACAAGTAAAACAGTAAGTCTAGGAGATAGTACTACAGAATACAAAATGCTAGTAGTAAAATACCATAAAAACTTAACAATAGATTCAGGAGTATATGTAACAGCAACAGCAGTATCAAACTTAACATACAAAAAAGGAATGTACTTATGTGTAATGGGAGAACTAAGAAATAGTGGAACAATAAGTATGACAGCAAGAGGAACATATAATCAAGCAGGAGAA
>CAMUHU010000004.1 GCA_947088765.1 uncultured Clostridium sp.
GTTATTCCTTTAATAAAATATGTTTGTATTTTTAAGATATATTCTTCTTTTTTCTCTGTTTCTTCTATAGTTTTTAATAAATCATTTTCTTTCATTATTTTAGCTTTTACAGCCATATATTGTTTTACATATAACATGTTATTGGCTTCTTTTATTCTGTTTTCTAGCTTTTTTCTCTGCCTATTTAATCTAATTTCTAAATCATCTGGTGTTAAAATTCTAAAGTCTGTTTCTTTTTCATTAATTCTTTTTAATTCTTTTTCAAATAGTTTTTTATCATTTAATGTTTTATCTATTTTTTCTATTTCTTGTATTGCTTTTGCTTTTATGTTTGAACTTTCTTTTACTAGCTTTACTGTATCATTTAGTCTTTTTAATTCCTTTGTGCTCCATGTAAATTCTTCTTTTAATCTTTTTTTCTCTTTTGCATCATTTTCTGAACATGTTATAATAGATATTTTGAAAATTAAATACAAAAATTCCTCTGATTCTTTTTTTTCTAATATTTCATTTAATTTTTTATTTAACATTTCTAGAGAATTTTTAGTGTTTTCTAGTTTCATCCAATCTTCTAGAAATTCTTTTCCTAGTAACATTTGTAGATTTTGATAAATTAGGTTTGCTTCTATATTGGAAATTTCACTAAATGTTGTATTCCAAGACCAGGCATCAAAGTCCCTTATAATTTCTGCTCTATTTATACTTTTTCCTTTTTCTAATATGAATGGTAACGAGTTCCTTATTGCCGAGTGTTCTTCATCTAAATATACCTTTTTTTCAATTGGTAGATTGTACAAAGCATTTAACATTGCATTTTCATTTTGCTCTGTTTCTATTTTTTTCTTTTGTTGGTCTACTTTAAATCTTATATTTTTTTTCTTGAATTGCTCCATTTTTGCTGAACTTATAAGTTTTATTTCATTACAGTCTTTTATTATATTTAATATATCTTCAATTACTTGTCTCTTGGGGTCTACCATTCTTTTTACTGTTTCATAATCATTATATGATGTATCTATTTTATATAGCATGCTTAAAAGGAGATTTTTACAGTCTGCTGAAAAAGTCTTTTTTTCTAAAATTTCTTCTAGTTGTTCTGTATATGATAGTTTATGAAATAAGTCTTTTTTAGCCATTGTTTTCGTCTCCTTTCGTCTTATTATTCTTATCGTCAAAGGGCACAGTAGTGTCACTTCTAACAGGTATTCCCTCAAACGGTGCCCCTACAATCCGTTTCTTTATTCTTGCTGTTCATCTGTATCTTGGTTTGGACTCATTTTTAGTTCTTCCCATCTTTCTTTTGTCATTAATACTTCTCTTGGTTTACTTCCTTGATATCCCGATATAATTCCTCTTTCTTCCATTTGGTCTATTATTCTTCCTGCTCTTGCATATCCTACTTTGAATTTTCTTTGTATTGCTGAGGCTGATGCTTGCCCCATTTCTATTACTACTTCTATTGCTTCATTTAAGAATGGGTCTGTGTCATCACATTCTTCTGTTTCTAACATTGCTTTTTCTTTGTCTGTTGTGTTTGCATTTTCTATTTTTTCCATTATCTCTTCATTATATGTAGCTTCTCCGTCTTTTTTTAAGAAACTTACTATTTTTTCAACTTCCTTGTCTGATACATATGCTCCTTGAACTCTTATTGGTTTTGGTACACCCGTAGGATAAAATAACATGTCTCCTTTTCCTAAAAGTTTTTCTGCTCCTGCCATATCTAATATTGTTCTAGAGTCTATTTGAGAAGAAACTGCAAAAGCTATTCTTGATGGTACATTGGCTTTTATTAATCCTGTAATAACGTCTACTGATGGTCTTTGTGTTGCTATGACTAAGTGCATTCCTGCTGCTCTTGCTTTTTGTGCTAACCTACATATTGCATCTTCTACATCTTTTGCAGCAACCATCATTAAGTCTGCTAACTCATCAATTATTATTACTATCAATGGTAGTTTTCCTACAACCTCTTCTTCATTTCCTGCTTCATTTATTAATGCTTGATTATATCCTTTTAAATCTCTAACTCCTTTTGATGCAAATTTAGAATATCTGTCTTCCATTTCCTGAACTGCCCATGCTAATGCTCCTGCTGCTTTTCTTGGGTCTGTTACAACTGGAATTAAAAGATGTGGTATTCCATTGTATACTGAGAGTTCAACTATTTTTGGATCTACCATTACAAGTTTAACTTCACTTGGTTTTGCTTTATATATTATACTTGTTATTAATGTATTTACACATACACTTTTTCCTGAACCTGTACTTCCTGCTACTAATAAGTGTGGCATTTTCGCTATGTCGGCAATAATTCTTTGCCCACTAACGTCTTTTCCTAGTCCTACTGATACTTTAGAATTTGATGTTGCAAATTCCTCTGAATCTATTACATCTCTTAAGTGTACTACTTCTGTTTCTGTGTTTGGTATTTCTATTCCTACTGCTTGTTTTCCTGGAATTGGAGCTTCAATTCTTATACTTGGTGCTGCTAAATTTAATGCAATATCATCTGCTAGGTTTGCAATTTTATTTACTCTTACTCCCTCTGCTGGTTTTAATTCATATCTAGTAATTGCAGGTCCTACTGCAACATTTTCTACTTTTGCTGATACACCAAAACTAAATAATGTCTTCTGAAGTTTTGTTGCATTGTCTGTAATTGCTCTTTTTCCTCCTTTTAGCTGTTTTGGTTCTCCTGGTTCAAGTATTGCAATTGGAGGTGTTTCATAGTTTTCATCTTCTACTACCTGTGTATGTTCTAGTTGCAATACTTGTTTAGTTTTTTCTTCTTTTTCTTCTTGTGCTTCTTTAAATAGATTTGTTTCTATTACATCAGGATTGCTTTGTTTTTGCTCTTGTTTATCTTTAAATAAATCTGCTTCTATCACATCTGGATTACTTGGTTTTGGTTTATTCTTAAATATATTTTCTTCTATTGCTTCTGGATTATCTAGCTTTTCTTGTTTTTTATTCTTGCCTATAAAAGGTAATGTTATATTATATTTTTCTTTTGGTTCTTCTTCTAAATTATTTATTGTAATTTGTTCTTCTACATCATTCATTTCTGCTTGGATTGCTGCTATTTCTTTGCTTACATGATTTATTGATTTTTTCTTGTTTTTGTTTGTTTTCTCTTCTTTTATTCTTCTCTTTTGTCTCTCTATTTCTTCTTCGTCTATTATTTCTTCTTCCTCTAGTTCTTCTTCATAATCATCTTCTTTTCCTCTTAATGCATTAACTATCATGTCTATTAACTCTGCTGGTTTGATTCCAAATGTAAATATTATTAATATTAATGCCATACCTACAGATACAGTAGTTGCTCCTAACATTCCAAATAGTTTTATTAATGGATATGATACTAATACCCCTACAATTCCTCCACCTTTATTTTGAGCTCCTTGATTATAAGCTAAATCTATTATATCAGATAAATCATCATCTATATTTAATTCTCTACTGTTTATTTGTATTATTGTCATTATTGAGCATATACACATTATTACTACAGTATATTGAATTAATTTAGATTTTAAGTAGTCTTTGTCTTCTTTTAACATTGTTACTCCGATGATGAAGGTTCCTATTGGTACTATGTATTTTATTATCCCCATCAGTCCTCCAAGCATTGGACTTAAACTTTTTCCGATATAACCTGATTTTACATATATTAATATTGCAAGTAATATACTTACTATTGTTATCATAAAGAATTGAATATTTCTATCTACTTTTCTTTTTTTGCTAGTAGAGTTACTTTTTTTAGCTGATGTTTTCTTTTTTGATGTTGTACTTCTTCTTTTACCTTTTTTTGCCATATTACATTCTCCTTCTTAATGAATAGTGAATAATTAATAATTAATAGTTAATAATTTTTAATTATTCATTATTAATTATTCACTATTCATTAATAATAGACAGGGGTATTCCCCTGCCCCCTCATTATAATTTAGGTTTATTTTAATTCTTTTCTATTATTTTGAATTGTCTTTAGTGTATCTAACAATACAGTTTCTATTCTTTCTAAAATTGCATCTGCATGCTCTTTTGTTCCATTTGATATTTCTCTTGCCATTTCATTTGCTGTTTGAATTATTTCATTCTTTTGTTCATATGCTTTTCTTGTTATCTCGTTCTCATCAACCATTGCTATTATTCTATTTTCTGCCTCTTTAACTACTCCTTCTGCTTCTTTTTGCGCTTCTACTAATATTCTTGTTCTTTCTTCTTTAACCCATTTTGCTTGTTTTAGTTCTTCTGGTAACTTTAGTCTAATTTCTTTAATTAAATCTAATACTTGTTCTTTATCTACTAATACTTTGTTTGTAAGTGGAATAGATTTGCTTTCGTCCATTAGTTCTTCTAAAGCCTCTAATAATGTAAAAATTTCCATTTGCTATTTCTCCTTTCGATTTAAGAAAAATAAACTAACTCTACCATAACTTCTTAAATCATACACATTTATGTCTAATTTATTTAAATTTTCATTTTTTTCTTTCTCATTGTCTGTCTCTAATATTATTATACCTTTCTTTGATAGCATATCATTTTCTATTATTATTTTTATTGCCTGAATATCAAATTGAGATTCATATGGTGGGTCTAAGAATATTATATCAAATTTTTCATTTTTTAACATGTCCAAAGCCTTTTTATAATCATTATTAATAATCTTTGTTTGCTTTTCAAAATGAGTCTTTATAATATTTTCTTTTATAATCTGAATTGCTTTATATGAATTATCACATAATATTGCTTCTTTTGCTCCTCTACTAAGTGATTCTATTCCTAGTGCTCCACTACCAGCAAATAAGTCTAATACTTTGGATTCATAAATTTTATTTTGGATTATATTAAATAATGATTCTTTTATTCTATCCAAAGTTGGTCTTGTATCTAACCCTTCTAATGTATTTATTTTTGTTCCTCTTGCTTTTCCACTTATAATTCTCAAAATTATCTCCTTTTTATGGAAATTAATATCCTATGTATATATTTTATTTATTTTCCAATATAAGTCAATAGGATTTACTAAATTGTAATAAAAATTTAACATTTCTGTAATATTATATATATTTTTTTGAAACAATATTAAAAGCTTTTGTAAATATTAACCTATGTATTTCTTTTAACTGATTTTTTAACATGTTATATTTACTGGTAGAAAACTTTTTATATTTTCTAATTTGGGAGCAAATTTTTTGCTAGAATGGGGGGCAATATTATGGCTGTTGATTATAATCTCATTGGCGAGCGTTTAAAGAGGGCAAGATTAGCAAAAGGACTTACTCAAGATAATCTAGCAGAATCTCTAAATATTTCTATTGCTTATCTAAGTAGGATTGAAACTGGTACTACAAAAGTTAATTTAAAACGTCTAAGTGAAATTTGTAATCTATTAAGTGTGTCAGAAGCCGAAATTATATCAGGAGTCTCTGATGATTCAGAAAACTATTTAAATGATGATTTAAGCAATTTATTAAAAAACTGTTCACCTGAAAAGCAACGTCTTATTTATAAAATTGCGAACATCATATCAGAGAGTGAGTAAAAAAGAAACAAGGAATAATCCTTGTTTCTTTTTTACTCACTGTAGGGACATTGCATGTTCCCTTATGAATTTTATAATTTTTTTATTATGTCATATATTATAACATAAATTTATCTTAAATTTACGCCTACTATCCCCCCTATAGCTCCAGCAATAACTCCAATAATCATCATAATAATTGAATACATATTTAAACTAAACTGTGCACTTAACATACTTGAAATTAGATATAGTACAAATATATATACTCCTCCTATTATCATTCCATTTACTATTCCCTTTTTCTTTATTTTAGAGGTTGCAATTGAACTTCCTGATAATATACTTATACCTGTTATTCCTATTATTACTGGTACAATTGTTGCCTCACTTGTATTTGTATATGCTAAAATAATGGAAAATACAAATAATAAAACTAAAGTTAATACAACAGAAATAGCAATTCCAGTAGACATTCTAATTATGTAATTATTCATTTTTAATATCATTCCTTTCTAGGGTTCAAACCTCAGTTTTGCCCTCTCTCATTTTGAATCTTTTTGTTAATTATATTCAAGAGTTTTATTTTTATGACATCAAAAACATGAAAATTTTTGCATATTTTCCGTATCTCTTTAATATGATATATTGAATGGAGGTTTTATGGATAAGAATAATTTTGATTTTTCTAATTTCTCACCTTATGATAATATGAATTTTGACCCTAATACTATGAACACAGATATATATAATAATCCTGCCTTTAACCCTATGCTACAATATGAACAGGCCTATATGTATTACAGATATATGTGCATGCAAATTGAATATAAAATAAAGTGTAAAGAGTATGATAAACTATGTGGACGTGATAGGAAAATAGAGTAACATTAATACTTGTGTACATATTATATAGAAGAAATTATTATGATGATAATCAATAACATTTTCGTTAATATAAGTATTTTCTATATTCTACATTTTTGCAATTATCTTTTGCAACATTATACAACAAATTAGAACTTATTATTAAAAATTCTATTAATTATTTTTCAATCTTGTCTTTTACTGTGTATAGCATTACTATTATAGAACTTATTATTACAAATAAGTAAAAATTTACACCTCTATTTAATAACATTGCTTCATGCAATATATTCTCAGAGTATACATTTCTGAAAATTTCTAAAAATCCACCTTCACTAACTCCTACTGCTCCTGGTGATGGTATTCCAGATACTGTAGCAAATAGAACTGATTGCATGGATATTATTTGTAAAATATTATATTCTTTTAATCCAAATGAACGATATACCCAATATGATATACTATAATATATTAAAAATTGAATGTACGTAGTTATTAGTGTTTTTATAATTATTTTTATATTAGATTTTATATATGTTGCACTTGATTGATATTTGTTTAATTCGTTTTCTAGCTTATTCCTTTTGTCTCCTATGTTTTTTATTTTAAAGAATTCTAATATTTTTATTGCTATATTTATTAATCCTTTTGTCATACTTTTTGAAAATACTGACACTAACAATAAGACTAATGCTGTAGAATTAAGGAAAATCCCTAGTACAAAAAGTCCTATTAATATTGAGTTCATATATTCATAATTAAAAAATAAACTAATTATTGCTATAGATATTGTAACAATTTGCATACTTGTTAAATTTATTAAAAGTGATAATGTAGAATTTGCAACTGATATTTTGTCTTTGTTCATGTAATAAATTTGCATTGGTTGCCCTCCACTTGCAGCTGGTGTTACAGAACTAAAGAAAAATCCTATCATTGCATATTTTATATTTCTATAAAATGTTGATTTTTCTCCTAATACTTTTAGAGTTCTTCCAATATTTATTGCTTCACATATAAGGTATATTAACATACATATTATTTCTATTAATATATATTTTAAGTCTATACTAGATAATACCTCGATTATTTTTGATATGCTTTGATCTTTTAGGATAATATAAAATGTTAATAAGATTATTAGCATAAACAATATTAAGTTTCTTAAATACTTCTTTTTCATATTTTAATTATTTCCTTTTTTTATTTATATATATGTTATTTTTATTGTATTAGTGATTTCATAATGTCTTTTAAATTTAGTTGTATACTTTTCATGCCATTGTATTCATTTATTTCTAATGACCCAACTACGTCTACTTTGTCTCCTATTTTATATTCTGTACTCTTTTCTCCCATATTAAATCCTATTGCACTAATTAATATATTGTCATCTCTTAAATTTATTTTTAAATGCTTCCCTTCTGTTAGTGCTCTTATTGATTCTATTCTTAAGTTTTTAATGCAAAAAATTGGCATTCTATTTACTTCTCCAAATGGTTCTAGTAGTTTTAGTTCCTCTACAGTTTTTAAACTTATATCTTTTAAATTAGCAATTGCATCAATCATTATAATTTGCTTTATTTGATTTATGGCTTTTTTTCTCAAATATTCATTTAGCTCTTTTTTAAAGCTTTCAAAGTTTCTTCTTTCTATGCTTAACCCTATTGCCATAGCATGTCCACCAAATTTTTCTAGTTTACTATTACATTTTAATATTGCTTCATGCAAATCAATTCCTGGAATGCTTCTACCTGACCCCTTTCCTTCTTCTCCCTCAAATCCTATTAATATACTTGGCTTAAAATATATTTCTGTAATTTTAGATGATACTATTCCTGTTACTCCATGGTGCCATCCATTACCAGCTAGAATTATTGCAGGATTTGTTTCTTCTTCTTTGTCTATTTGCTTTATGGCTTCTTCAAATATCTCTTTTTCTTTTTCTTGCCTTTCTTTATTATACTCGTTTAATTTTCTAGCTAATTCTATTACTTTTTCGTTTTCGTTTGATAATAATAATTGTAGTGCTTGTTCTGCAAATCCCATTCTTCCACATGCATTTATTCTTGGAGCTATTCCAAATGAAATTGTGTTTGAGTCTGCAATTTTATATCCAGATAATATTAGTAATGTTTTTAATCCTAGGTTTTTAGTTACATTAACTAATTTTAATCCTAGTTTAGCTATAACTCTATTTTCATCTACTAATGGTACTATGTCTGATATTGTTCCTAGACATACTAAATCTAGATATTTCAAATATTCTTTTTCTTCTAATCCTAATTTTATACTTATTGCTTGTATTACTTTAAATACAACTCCAACTCCCGCTAATTGATTAAATGGATATTTATTTGCTTTGATTTTTGCATCTATTATTGCATATGCATTTGGTAAAATGTCTCCTGGTTCATGATGGTCTGTAATTATTGTTTCTATTCCTAATGATTTCGCAAATTCTGTTTCTTCTACTGCTGAAATTCCACAATCAACTGTGATCATTAATTGTGTACCGTTTTTTGCTATTTCTTCTATAGCTTGTTTATTTAACCCATATCCCTCTTTTAATCTATTAGGAATGTGATATTCTGGATTTGCTCCTCTTTCTTCTAGGAATTTTTTTAATACTGTTGTACTAGTTATACCATCTACATCATAATCTCCATAAATTAATATCTTTTCTTTACTTTGTATTGCTTTTATTATTCTATTTATGGCTTTTTCCATGTCAGGCATTAAAAATGGGTCATAGAAATTATCTCTTTTTGGATTAAGAAATATCTCTATTTCCTTTTCTTCTGTTATTCCTTTATTTATTAATATTTGAGCTAGTAATTTATTTATATTAAATTTATTAGAAATTTGTTCTGTTAATTCGTTATTTGTTTCATAATACTGCCAACTTTTATTCATACTAATTCCTTTCTAAAAAGTACTATCGACATTTGTTCACACTTATTTAGGTATTTTCTTTTAGAACGGACGCCCGAAAGGCGTCCCTACATTTTTTATTTCTCGTTATTAAAGCAAATCTTGTACCGCTTCTCCTAATATCTTATTTATATCTGATAACATTGTATTAAATTTTAGTTCTACATCTAAATATCTTTTTGTTATATCATTTTGAATTAATTCTAAATATATTCTCTGCAAAGTTTCTACTTGTTCTTGGTTAGGTTCTTTTCCTTGCATTGTTGCTATTTGAGTTTCATATCTTGCTCTTTCAAAATTGTCTAGTTTTTCTTTTAGTTCAGGGTTATCTTTTATCTGCTCTTTCATTTGTTTGTACTCTATATATTCTTTTGATTCTTTTATTTCTTTTGCTAATTGATTGACTGTATCATATATATTCATATCTACCCTCCTTAAAATTTTCCATGTCTCATTCGCAAAAATATCAAAATAAGAAAATAAATTTTCTTATTTTGATATTTTTTACTCTTTTCTCCCAGTTTCCTAAATCAAATTTTGTACCTATGCATAAGTTTCTTGCTTTATAAAGTTTATCAAGTTTGATTGTCTTAATTTTTTTGTTTTCTTTGCACGTTCTTGTTCTATTTCTCTTGCTTGCTTTTCTGCCATTGTTTCACAGATTGATTTTTGATATATAAAATGCGTATCTTGTGCAATTTTTGTCCAATTATATGTTTCTTTTACTTTGGCTTTACCGTTTTTTGCTATGTTATATGCTAACTGATAATCAAATAATAGTGTTAATATTGAGTCCGCTATTGAATTAGGATTTCCTGCATAACTTTTCATTCCTGTTACCCCATGTTCAACTATTTCATTTAAGCCCCCAATGTCTGAAACTACTATTGGTGTTCCTGCATACATTCCCTCTATAGCCACTAATCCAAATGGCTCATAAGTACTTGGAAATACTGCTATATCTGCACATCTATACATTGTATATAATTCTTTTGGTGTTAATTGCCCTGTAAAGTATACTTTGTCTGATATTCCTAAGTAATTTGCCTTTGCTTTTAGCTCATTTAACATTCCACCTTTTCCTGCTACAATAAATTTTGCATCATGATATCCATTTAAAATTTTTGGTGCTGCGTCTATTAAATATTGGAATCCTTTTTCATATACCAACCTTCCTGCACACATAATTATTTTTTCATTGTCTCTTGCATATTTCCTTCTAAATTCATAGTTTCTCTCTATCCCATTATAGATATTTAGGTTTATTCCATTTGGTATAACATTAATTTTTTCAAATGGTAATCCAAATAATCTTTGAACTTCATTTTTCATATAGTTACTATTTACTATTACTTCTGATGCTTCATATGTTAACATCCATTCTGTATCATTTATATATCTTTGTTGATCATCTCTTATTCCTCCATTTCTACCTGATTCTGTTGCATGTATTGTTGCTACTATTGGAATATTATATGATGATTTTAGTGTTTTTGCAGCATTTGCAACTAACCAGTCATGTGCATGTATAATATCAAATTTCCCATTTTTGTTTATTATTTCACTAGCTTTAGCTATTAAATTAAAGTTTAATTGCATTATCCAATCTATGAAATTATTAGGATTTATCATATAATTGTCTACTCTATATACTTCTACGCCTTTATCATTTTCATAGTAAGGAGCTTCTCCTTCTTTGTATGTTACAACTGTAACTTCATGACCATCTTTTATTAACCTTTTTGATAAATCATATACAACTTTTGCAATACCTCCTACAATTCTTGGTGGGTATTCCCACGTAAGCATTAGTATCTTCATAAATAACCTCCACTAAATATCTTATGTTCTAATATTATTATTGTATATTAACTTATTAAAAATGTAAACAAATTTCTACATTTTTTTTAATTTTTTCAAAAAAATTTTCCCCACATTAGCCGTATTGTGAAGAAATTTTATGGACCTGTATATTTACAGGTGGGTGTCTACCTTGATATTCATGGGTTTCTTACAAATTTTATTTCTAGGCAAGCATACACGCCATATCAAGAGCTCGACTCCCGTATCCATTACTTTGTAGGTTCTAAAATTTCTGTCTCATAAACGCACTACGCAGGGATTTTTTATTCTCTTTACTTAATTAATATTATAACACCTTATATTAATTTAATCAATATTATTTTTAATTTTTTCTTTGGTAATTTTTTGTTATTTTTATTTTATAATAATAGAAACCTAAAAGCAAAGATTTCAAATCCCTTTAATCTTTTTCTATATTATACTAACAAAGGAGTCTCTCTTTCTCTCATATCTTCTTCCTCGTGGCTATCCATTACTCTCTTGAAAATTGTTAGTCCTCTTTCTACCTCATATTCTTTTAAATTTTTATATAAGATAGTATTATAAAAATCTTCTTTTCTATATGAACATCTTAATACTCTTTGTATAATCTCCTTTGATGTGCCCTTTCCTGTGTTTTCACTAGCGATATTTGCTAATAATTCACAGAAATCATGTCCATTTGTAAGGTTTAACAATTCCTCATAGTTTTCTTCTTGTTCATAATAAAATTGTATTTCTTTATAAATATCCTCATTTTCTATAAAGAAACTATTATACCTTTTATTGATCATCTCCTTAAAATCTATTATTCTTATTTCATTACAATTATATAATTTATTAATACTTATTTTATTAAAATTAATACCTAACCTTTTTTCCCAATTTATCTTTCTTAAAAAACTAATACATCTTAATTGATTTAAGCAGTGTAATCTTAATTTTTCATAATCCCATTTATTTGAAAAAACATATTCATTATATACATTTGCGAAATTATCATCATTACTAATTAGCATCATCTCTAAGCAACAATAATCATAATAAAATACATTGTCACTATACGTACTTATAGAGTAATCTCTATCAACTATAGCAATTACCCTTTTCTCTTCTTTGTAATTATCTATAATATCTAGTACTCCAATTTTTCCAGAATAAGATTGCATTACTGTGTTGTCTGAATCAAAACACATACTATTTATAAATTTTATATCATCTAAACCTTCAACTACTATCACCACTTTTTTATGTGTTATATCACCATCTAATAATAATTTTATTTCAGCAATCATATCCTCTCGTGTAATATTATCTGTTATCGAATTCATTAGAATATAAACTTCCCAAATCTATTTGTTTGTCTAGATGATTACTTATAAGTTGTGGCGAATGTGTAGCTACTATTACACTAATTTTCTTATGTTTTATTATACTTAATAGATCATCCATAAATTTTCTTTGCCAGATAATATGAAGCGAGATTTCTGGTTCATCTATTAATAATATAACATTTTCATCTACATCGAAAATTAGTTTATAAAATAAAACTATCTCTTGTTGTTCTCCTGATGAAAGTTTTCTTAGTTCTATTTCAGTATTATTATCATCAATTACTGTTATTCCATTTTCTCTTGATATTTTTATCGTTTTAAAATTTAATCTACTATTAATTATATTTGTAAATAATTCTAATTGCTCTATAAAATTTTCATAAACTTTATATTTTTCTTGGAAATCCTCAAAATATATTTTTAGTGCTTTGGAATGCTCATCTTTAAATCCCAAGTTTTTTGAAAGTTGAATATCCGAAATATCAAATTTTTTTATTTTTTCTAATTTTTCTTTCATTCTCTTCATTTCACTTTCATACTCCTCTGGAGTTATTCCCGTTTCTGTGGAAAATAATCGATCAGGATATGAACTATCTAATATATTTGCAACTGACGAATAATTATTTGAAACTTTTGCTATCAATGCTCTTAATCTTTCAGGCAATTGTTTTATAAATTCTATATCATCTTCCTTATTCTTTCTTTGTTCATTTGTAATAATCAACCTTTGTTCTTTAATATAATATATATCCTTTACTATATTTTTATTATTCTGTAATTCCTTCACCGCTTTTAAATTTTTATCTATATCTTTATTTTTTAATCTTTTATATCTTATACTCATATTTAAAAGAAATTCTTCACTTTTATTATAAAAATCACTTTCAGAAAAATTATTTAAAATATATTCTTCAATTGTATATATTTTATCATTTCTTCTATCCAAAATCTTATTGTCATCTATCTGCCTTAAATAATATCTCTCTTCTCTAAGCACAGAGAGCATTATATTCTCTATAAATTCTAAATCCAACTCACAATCATTTATATATAATTTTTCGACTGTTTTCTTTATTACAATTTTTTGATTTGTTTTTAAATTTGAAAATTCCAATTCCTTAAAATTAAGACTAATAAAATAATTCATTCCACTAATTCCCTTACTTATTGCATCAATAGTTCTTAATATAGTAGATTTTCCATATCCATTTGGCCCTGTTATAATTGTAACGTCATCATTAAAATTAAATTCATAATTAAATCTTCCAAACAACTTTTTAAATTTGATATTAAACATCAGATCCTCCTATTATTGATAATTTTATTTTCATTTATATACTTCTCTACTAGCTTTATTAATTATTTAGCTGTTTCTATTTGTATTTTGGTTACTTCATCTGTTTGTCTAAATTCAACATCGTAACCACTATCTTCCCTAATCTCTTTTGCTTGGATTATCTTTTTACTCATTACTTTTGGAAAACATTTCTGTTTTAATATATTTTTTTGTATCCTTTCCATAAAGTTCTTCACCTTCCTTACTTCTGTTTATTATCATATAACTATTATAACACATATTTCTATTTTTGTGGTCTTTTATTTAATTTCTTACTTTTGCAATTTTAATTATTACAGGGGATTGCTTAGTCTTTACTATTGGTAAATTTCACTACACTTCATGCGAAGCATTGCTATCAACACTTAACCCTATAAGCTTTGTATTCAAATTTTCAAAATATGTATTGGCTTTTGCAAATCCTATAATTTCTGTTGTGCATACGGGGGTTGCTTTATCTAGATTTTTCAAACTTTATTGTTAAAATAAAAAAGAGTTTGATTTCAACCTTATATATTTAATTTATAAATTTTTCTAAATACTCTATCATAAATAGTGGAACGTTTATTAAATTTCCATCTTTAGTTAAATTATTCATTGAAAATCGTATAGATAAATCATTATTGTATTTTTCATTATATCTTGTTAGACTAATATTATTTGTTGACTTATTTGCTTTTACTTCTATAGGAATTATTCTATTTTGATATTGAATTATGAAATCAATTTCGTGCCTATCAAAAGTAAAGTAGTTTGGAACTTTGTCCAAAGTAGAATTTAGCATATTCAATACATAGTTTTCAGTAAAAGCTCCTTTAAATTCCTCAAATAATTTGTCTCCTTGAATAACGATTCTACTATCTAAATTTGCCATATTTCTAAGTAAACCTACATCATTCATATAAATCTTAAAAGAACTCAAATCATTATATGCCATTAATGGGAAATCTGTTTTAGTAACATTATAAATCTTGTAAATTAAATTTGCATCATTTAACCAGTTTAAAGCACCTTCATATTCTCTTGCTCTAGCTCCTTGTTTTATAGTTTGATATAGAAATTTCTTGTTTTCTTTTGCAAGCTGTGATGGAATACTATTCCAAATTAGAGATATTTTATTTGCTTCACTATTTTCAGTATGCTTAGAAAAATCACTTTCATATGCTTTTAATATATTTTTTTGCACATTGTCTACCAATTCTATATCTTTCTCATTTACCCAAATTTGAACAGCTTCAGGCATTCCTCCAATTATAAAATATGCTTTTAATTTTTCTTCTAGTTGGTTAAAAAATATGTCTGGTATTTTTTCAATGTTTTTTATGGATTTCATATAGTTTACTAAATTTTCACAATTATCAGCTATTAAAAATTCACTAAATGTCATTGGGTACATATCTAAAAAATCTACTTTTCCAACAGGAAATGATGTATGGGATAATCTAATACCTAGCAAACTACCTGCACAAACTATATGATATTCATTTGCTTCTTCTTGAAAATATTTTAAACTATTTAATGCATTTGGACATTCTTGAATTTCATCAAAAATTATCAATGTTTCTTCTGGATGTATTGCTTTTTTATATATAAATGTTAGTTGTTCAAGTATTCTTTGTGGATCTTTTGTATTTTCAAATAAATTATACAAATCCTCATCATGATCAAAATTAAAATATGCGACATCTTTGTAGTTTTCTTCTCCAAATTTCTTTAATATATATGTTTTTCCAATTTGTCTTGCTCCTTTTAAAATTAATGGTTTTCTATATTTACTCTTTTTCCATTTTATTAATTCTTCTAATATAAATCTTTTCAAACTGATCATCTCCTATATTAATATATGTTAATCTATATTAATTATACGCCTTTATCACATTTTTGTAAAGGATGTCAATTATTTTATCACACTTTTGCAAATTACTTTTGGTGTTTTATCACGTTTTTGCAATTTTAATTGCTTTATCATAAATTTGTTATATTTTCAATTATTTTAATCAACCTTTCAATTTTAATATTTATTTAGATTAGCTTTTCTCAGCTTTTATACTAGACAGAATATTTTCTATTCTTTTCTATTTAAAGAAACTGTATCTTCGATAATTTTACATTGCTCTTTACTACTTTCTTTTACATATTCATTTAATTTTAACCTAAAATCTATCTCATATTTATTATTATATATTCTAACTTCTCTTATTATCTCTGATAACAACATTTTTTTTACATCCAATTCTGCATTTTCAAATTCTTCTTTCCATACTGGAATTTTATCTTTTATTTTCGACAATTCTTGTTTCTCTAAACTTTTCTCTTTCACTTTGCTCTCAAGTCCTGCCTTCATTTTTTGTAATTCTGCTTTTCTACTTTCTTTTTCTAATATCAATTCATTAAGCAATTCTGATGTAAAGTTACTTTCACCATTTATAGTTTTTACAACTTCATTCTTTAGTACAGATAGATTAGTTTCTATTTCATTAAGTTCCTTTTCATATTGCTTAATTTGCTTTTCTTCTTCCTCACAATTATTTATAATTCCTTTTTTTATTGCTTTTGATAATTCTATATTTTCTAGACTATTTAAGAAATCATATATACATTTTAATACAACCTCTTCAACCATATCCTTTTTTAAGCTTTTCTTATTAAGGCTACATGTATCCATAAATTTAGTGCTACTACATCTATAATATGAATGTTGTATAACATTACCATCTTTATTTTTCTTTTTTGTACCAGATGTCATAAAAGCATATCCACATTCACCACATCTTATCATTCCTATAAATAGTAATTTGCTTTTTGTCTGCTTAGGCTTTATATCTTTAATTATATTTTCATTATTATTTTTTTTGTTTCTAGTATCTCTTATATTTTTAACTTCATACCAGATTTTTTCATCTACAATTGCTAAATCTTCTATTTTTTTTTCTGGTAATATCCATGTATCAAATGGTTGTTTTTTTGATATTGATACATTTACAGTTGTCCTTTTCCTATAAGCTGGATATCCTATATATAGTGGATTTGCAAGAATAGCTCCAATAGATGATGAACTCCATATTTTAGATCTTCTTGGTACTATTTTTTTATCATTAAGATATTTTGCAATTCGTCCGATTCCATATCCCATCTTTCCATATAAATTAAATATATCTTTTATATTTTTAGCTTCATCTTCATTAACTATGAGTTTTTGTCTTTCAACTCCTTTTTTAGTATATGTTCCACTTTTAATAAATTCATAACCATATGGTGCATTTCTTTTTCCTCCATAAGTTAAAATTCCTTGTTCAGCCATTTGAACTTGTGCTTCTCGTACTCTAATAGATGTTTTCTCGCTTTCTCCTCCTGCTTGCCAATATGTAATATAATTAATTAATTTATCTGCCCTATTTTCAATTTTTCTTTGACCCTCTTTTACAGACCAAACCTCAATTCCTTCATTAATTAACCATTCTACTACAAATGGAGTTTCCTCTTCTCTACGTCCAATTCTATCAAACATAAATACTAGTAGTATATCTATCTTTCTATTTAAGACATCTTTTTTTATATCTTGCAATACATCTCTTTTCTTCTCACTAAGTTTATATCCAGAAACTCCTAATTCTATATATTCTTTTTCTAATTTCCATCCATCTTGTGTTTCTATAAAATTTCCACAAGCTATTCTTTGCATAGGAATATCATTCTCTTCCACTTGTTTCATAGTCGAAACTCTATATAGACATCCAACTTTCTTTATCTCCATATTTTTAATCACTTTCCTTTACAGTATTTTAACTATTGGATATTTAACATTTATTTCTATTTTTGCATTATATAAAAATATTTTATCTATTAGTTTCTCTATAATTTGCCTTTTAATATCTAAAGAAGCATTTACAAATTCTAAATTCCAACATGGAATATATTCATGTTTAATTTTCTTATTTTGATTACTAATTTCATTATTAAGTTCTTCTTGTTCTTCTTTTAAGAATTTTAAATTATTCTTTTCTTTTTCATATTCCTGTGTTAGTTTCTTATTTTTTCCATTATCTCCTAATGTAAGTATAGAAACAATATCCTTTTTTATTTCTTCAATTCTATTTTCTGAATAATTTATTTTTTGATTTAATACTCTAATTCTTTCTTTTAATTTTTTCTCTTTTCTTATTTTGTTTATAATGCCCTTTTCCAAATCAAGCTTTTCATATGTATCTAAATAATCTTTTATAACTTTCATTACAACTTCTTCTAAATCATTTACTCTATAATTTTTGTCATATTCGCATTTTCCTGTTTTTTGCCTACCTTTACACAACATATAACAATATTTATTTTTACCTTTGGGTACAATGTGATTTCCACAATATCCACATCTAATATATCCTGACAACAATCTTATTTTTCTTTCACCTTTTCTACTTCTTCCAGCAATTATGTTATTTGCTACAGTCCACAATTTTTCTGAAACGATAACAATCTTTTGATTCTGTTTATCTGCAATTGTCCATTCATCTTTTTTTATCCTAATATTACCATCTCTATTCTTTCTTCTTTTTCCAAAAGATACATATCCTTTATAAATAGGATTCTTTACAATTTCAAGAATTGCATTAGAATCCCACATAACATCTTTTTTTCTTCTTTTAATACCTTTTTGATTTAAGTAAATAGCAACTTTATCAACTCCATATTGTTTTTCTACAATCAGTTTATACATAAGTCTTACATGCTTCGCTTCTTCTTCATATATAATAGGTTCTTTCCTTCTCTTTCCTATTTTGCTATATAAATCACTATCTACCATTTTATATCCATAAGGTGCATAATTTCCTATATATATACCTTTTTTTGTTAATTGTATTCTTGTTTCTTTTGCCCTTAATGATATTTTTTCACTTTCTCCTTCTGCTTGCCAGTATGTAATATAATTTATTAGTCTATCATAATTATCCTCTATTTTTCTTTGTCCTTCATTAACAGACCATACTTCAATTCCTTGTTCTATTAGCCATTTAACTACAAATGGTGTTTCATCATCCCTACGCCCAATTCTATCAAACATAAATACTAATAATATATCAACTTCTTTATTGCTTACATCTCTTTTTATTGTTTGAAGTACATCTCTCTCTTGTTCACCAAGCTTGTACCCTGAAATTCCTAATTCTATGTATTCTTTTGAAAGTATCCAATCTTCTTTTGATTCAATAAATTTTCTACAAGCTTTTCTTTGAACTGGAATATCATTGTGTTGAGTCTGTTTTTTTGTAGAAACTCTATATAAGCATCCAACTCTTTTCATTGTATCACTCCTGTTGATTTACTCTTACTTTGAATTCAAAGGATAATCGATTTTGGACTATTCTAAATTAAACTACTTACATTTCTTTTTATATATAAATCACTTAAAACATCTATTATATAATTTTTTATATCTTTTGAATTTCCCTGTGATACATCTTTTAATATAATATCTATTTTGTCTTTTCCAATAAATTCTGATTTTTTTAATATTTCTTCTCCATTATTCATTTTTATATATTCATACTCTTCATCACCCAAAATTACTCGTTTATTTTCTTCAAGTTCCTCCAATCAACTCACCTCTAGTTAAGTGTATGATATGGTTAGATGATTTATTAACATTTTCTGTTTTTTCCTATTAAATATTCTATTCTCTTTTTTCAAATCTTATATAATCTATGTAATCGTCTAAGATTTTAGTTACTTCTTTATAGTGCAATAGACCTTTTTTACTATTATCATTTTCTAATTGATCTCTTAATTCTCTTAGTCTCATAATCTTCCATATAATTTTTATTGGTCTTATTTCAAACCTGAATATTTCACACATATATTTTCCTATATCTGTTTTTGGAAAAATCTCTCCATTTTCTTTTCTACCTAGATGTTTATCAAATTCTTCTGATGCTGGATCAATAAAACCTTCTTTTTCTGTATAATAAATATGTGAATTCTCTGTTAGCCATTTATCAGATTTCAATCTATTACAACACGGACATGATAATACTAAATTATCATAATCATTTTTTCTTTCTGGAAATTTACTTTGTGGTGCAAAATGATCTATCTGAAATTTTTCTAAAAATATTTTACTAGATTTGGCACAATAACCACATATTCCTTTGAAATCCTCTTCTAGTATTTTTCTTCTTAATTCATATCTTTTTTTATCTGTTACTGTTCGCCTTTTAATTATATTATTTCCATGTACTCTATTTTTCATATTTATTCCTTATCTTCTATATATTTTTCTATAGTTTGAATTAATTTATCCATTTTTTGTTCCACTTTTGTTTCCATCAATTCTTCTGCTATTGGCTCTACTAATCCATATGAAACTAATCTTTTATATAAATTTGCTTTTTGTTCTTCTTCTAATGCTGTTAATTTTTCTTTTTTTAATAATTTATTATAATCTTCTAATGTGTTTTGCTGTCTATTGCGAAAAATCCTTTTTGCTTGTTTTATCATTTCTATAAATTTATTATATTTTTCAGGATCATTATAAAAAATACTCTTGTCTACTTTTAAATTATCCATTACTAAATCATCATCTGATGTATTAGAAGTAAATAAAACACATTGCAAATCAGGAATAGCATTATTAATTTGCTGTATTAGTTGAGATCCTTGAAATTGATATTTAGTATTTAGTTTATAATCTACTAATACAAATTCAATTTGATTGTCTAATAACCACTCTATTATAGCAGGATAGTCTGGAATAAATTCCATAAAAATTAGTTCTATTCCCTTTTTTTCTAACATAACTTTGTACTTTTCATACTGTTCTTCAACATCATCAATTAAAGCTACTCTGCACATTTCCTATTCCTCCTTTTTATGTACTTTTAATCTTATTCTTATGTAGAAACCTATTCTTTCTTTTTTATTTTCACTTAAGTCAATTTCCCCATTATAATCTTTTACTATGTTATTTACTATCCACATTCCCATTCCAGTTCCTATTTTTTCTCCTAATACATTTCTTTTATCAGTCTCTAATGCTTCTAGAATTCTATCTGGATTTTTCTTATATCCAATAGCCAATCCTTTTCCTGTATCAAAATATATTATCTCGATACCATCAATTGTTTTATTGATTTTGATATTAATTTCTTTTATAGTTTCTGGTTTAAAAGCATATAAACTATTCGTTATTAAATTATTAAAAATACTTTCTATTTCATGAGGAAAACATCTTACATCACTTATTTCTTCATCTATTTCTATTGTTATTTTAATCTCTCTCTTTAACACTTCTTCCCATTTTTTTATTTGTTCATTCATTAAATTAGATAAGTTAGTATATTTCATTTCTCTTTTATCTCTTCTAATTGAACCAATTGTCACATCATACCATGCTTTTAATATCTTCAAATGTTTTGTTGCATCTTGTAAAAACCTAATTGCTTTTTCATCTACATTTTCATCGTCTAGACGAGACATACTTGCTGCAATATCTGTTCCAACGTCATCTATTGAACTCTTTGTTTCATGTATACATTGATTTGAAATAATTCCTGATGTTGCTAAACTTCTAAGTAGTTTATTTTCATCTTCAAGTACCTGAATAATTCTTTCTTTCTCATCAATAACTATTTGTGCATCACTAGCCGAAATTTTATATTCATCGGTTTTTTCCTGTGTCCCATTTTCTTGTTGTTTTTTCTCTTCTGTAGCTTTATTTTTTATTTCCTCTTGTTTTGCTTTTACCTTATTTCTATCTTTAGAAATAGTTGCAAATCTCCTAATTACATCTTGTCTATCACGTTCAAATTCACCTATAATTTCAATAATAACTTCTTTTAATGCTCTAAACTGTTTAGTGTCTACTATCCCTTCTCTATTTGCTTGATCTTGAATATATTGGTTTGTACGTGATATATGAATTATTCCTGAAATTTGGTCAGTTGCTAGTCTCCACTTTCTTGTCGGATCACTTATTGCTGGTGATCCATGTCCTCTCACTCCTAATCCTAACCAATCATAACTATTAGATTCTTTTTCTCCATATGGTCTAACTCTAAAATTGTCTCTATATAATTTTATTCCTCCAAAAATATTTGAGTAATTTTTTCTACCACTAATATCTTTATAAAAATAATTTTTAGTATCCTCTTTTGTTGTAGAGTTTTTATTAAAATACAATGTTCCGTGAAATTCTCCTAAATTTTCCACTTCCATATTTAATAATTCTAATATTGTTTTATTTATTATTATCCTTTTTCCTTGAAAATATTCTTTTTCATATGGTAAGAAATTAGCTCTTTTTAAAATATTATCAATATCATCTCCTAACTCAAATTCATTTCTGTGTAATTCTATTTTTACTTCTTGATTTTCATATACTTGAAATTCTATCTTATAATCATAATTATCTATATTTTGTGAAATAATAAGTGCTTCTTCCTGTTTTTGATTATTTTCAAATAAATAAATACTAAATTCATTTTCAATATCTGGTGGTATTAATGAGCTTAAACTTTTTCTTATATTCTCTATTAGATCATGATTCCATTCTTCTCTTAAGTTTGTTATTTTAAATATAGTCCCTGTATCCTTAAAATATTGTTCTAACAACTCTTTTACATTGGAGTTATCAATTTCAATCGCTGAATATACCCTTTCATTCTGCAGATAATTGAGCTCTGCTGTAATATCAGTTAAATTTTCTGCTCTTTCAAAATCATTCCAATTTACTTTCCATTCAATTATATCCTTTTCTTCACTATTTTTTGTATACATTGTACATTGATCACTAACTCTATCTAAAGCAAATCTTCCAATTCCTTTTGCTCCTGTCTGTGTTCTTCCTTTTTTGGTTACAAAATCTGTATGTTTAGAAGAATTACCTATTGTCATCCAATGTTTCTGTATTACTTCTTCTGTCATACCAAATCCATTATCCATTAAATATAATTCACCATTTTTTTGTTCATAATATAATATACACTTTGAAGCATCAGCATCATAAGTATTTTTTACTAATTCCAAAATTGCACCTTCTAGGTTAGATACATTCTCTCTTCCAATTAATCTTGCTGTATATGCATTTACATTAAAATATAATTTTTTTCTCATTCATTATTTCTCCATTATATCTAAAATTCATAATTACTAATATCTTTGCTTGTTATTCTATAAGACTCTCCACAGGCATGTATTCCTATGTTTTTTATATACTCAAAAAAATCTTCACTTTTAAGTATTTCTTCTGCTTCCTCCAACGTTTTTTCTTTTGTTGCTTGTATATAGATTCCCGAATACGGAATTGTCCCTTCTTCCAAAATATATGGATGTACTTCTCTAGTAATTACTGTTGAAATTAATAATTTTGGTTTTATTATGCTCTCTATTGCTTGACTTCTACCATATTCATACCATTTTGAACTTTTATCTGATTTTCTATTATTTAATTTTTCCTCAAATCCTTTCAAGTACTCACAAGTAAATATATATTTTTTTTCAAATTCCTTCTCTGAATATCGATATATTTTACCATCTTTTATGTCATATGGAAATATAATTCTTTCTTTTATTGGTATTGACCTTGACATTTTTTTAGGACTAGCTGAAACTTTAACCACTTGTTTTTCTAATTGCTTCCCGTTTTTCAAATATATATATTTTTTATCTTCTTTAATGATATTTTCTTCTAAAATAACATAAGCCTTATTATATAATGTAGCAATTGTATTAGATATTTTAAAATAATCTCCAAATTTTTCTTTTTTCTTTTCTTTATTTTTTGCTTCAAATATCCATTTTTTTTCTTGTTCTAATTTCTGTTTTTTTATTTTTATTGTTTTTTGATTAACTATATCTGTATAAACAATATAGTCCTGATTTATATCTTTTTGTAAAACCATAACAACAGATGTTGTTAGTCTTGTTTTATTACTTTCGTTTGTGTTTGCATCAAATAATTTTTCAGTTGTGTAATCATAAATAGCTACCAAATGAGGCAAAATATATTTTCTAATCTCTTGTGCAAATACATTTTTAAATATACTACTCGGTACTAAATAAGCCATCTTTCCATCTTTTTCTAACGAATCCACACTCTTTTGTATAAAGGCATAACAATAATCAAACTTTCCTAGTTTACATGTAGTAAATTTTTCTCTTATATAGTTTCTATCTTTTTCTTCTAAAGATTTATATTTAATATATGGTGGATTTCCTATAACAAAAGAAAACGATTCTCGCTTTGTAAATAATGCATCTTCCAAATTAATATTATCCCATTGTATTTTAGACATTCCATAATCTTCTAGTAAATTATTTAATCTTCTAATACAAGTCTTATAGTGCCTCTCATCAATTTCATATCCATATATATCTCTATTAAGCCCCTCCTGTATTTTAGGTTTTGATATTGATTTATCAAAGCAATCTTCGATATATCTCTTTACAATTTGTATTAATATATTTCCTTCACCAAAAGAGTTTTCCACTACCTTTTTTCCATATAAATTTTTACTATAATTACACCAATTAAGCATTTGTTCTACATACTTTGTTGGAGTAAAAACTTGGCATAATTTTTTATATTTTTCGTTTATTTTATGCTCCATATATTCACCTATATTATATTTATTTTTTTCATTATATCTATATTTTTCATTTTTATCAATAGTTTTCCTAATTTTAAAATGTTGTTTTTTCATATTTTTTATTGACTTCAGAACTAATGAATGTTACACTTTAATTATTATTTTTATATTCTAATATTATTTTTTTCAAAGGATGTGTTTTTTATGTTTCTTGATGATTTCTCCCATTCTGTTTTTCACAGATTAAATCATGTTACAACTAACTTAGATAATTCAATTCATAAGCATAACTCTATTTTTAAAAATACTTTTGTAGATAATTTCGTTCATGAACTTAATGATTATCTTTTCAAAGAAACGTCTATTTCTAGACTAAAGCAATTACCGCGAAATACTCTTTTTCGCATTACAGAAGATAATACCGATTATATTATTTGTTCTGTAGATAGTATTAGTAGCAACACTAATCAAAAATATGATTGTAATTTTATTTCTAATGATACATACTATATTCCAAAAAGTATTTGTACTATTTCAAATATTTCCTTATATAAAACTGAAAATACAATTTCAGAAGAAACCCATTATCAAAACTATTTACAATTAAATGGAGATACTTATCAAGTAGTTGATAAAAATGGAAAAATTTTAAAATAATAGAGAGTGAGAATATTTAAATTCTCTACATAACTTACTTTTCTATTAGCTCCATCTATATTATAATCTAGATGGTTTATATAAATAAGGTTTCCATCACTTTTAATCCAAATAGTTCCATTATTTTGTGTTGTATATAAATTTGTTTTTATTTCTTCTAATCTTTCTAAAACCTCACTATTAGGATGACCATAGCTATTTTTCCCAACTGATATTATTGAATATGTTGGTCTTACTATATGCAAAAATTCTCTAGATGTACTTTTGTTTGAACCATGATGTGCTACTTTAAGAACCTCTATTTTACTTAATTCTTCTAATAATTTTCTTTCTATATTACTACTTGCATCTCCCATAAATAAGTATTTTGTTGTTCCATACTCAAGTTCTATCACAATAGATGTATCATTAATTGCTTCATCATTATCTAAGCTTGGACTACTATTGTCTACTGCTAATACTTTACATTTTGCATCACCCAACATATATTCATGATCTACATTGGTAATGCTTATAATTTTATCTTTTTGTTCTAACTCACTTTTCATACTATCATAGGAGCTTTTAGAATATTGATTATTTGGAACATATACTGTTCCTATATCCATTTCTTCAATTATCTTATACATTCCACCAATATGATCATCATCTATATGAGTTCCAATCAAATAATCTATTTTTTCTATACCTTGTGCTTTTAAAAATTCTGCTATATAATATCCGTCTGATGGATTTCCTGCATCTATTAACATGATATAATCTCCCATCATAATTACTGTGCTATCCCCTTGTCCTACATTTAAATAGAAAATATTCAGTAAAGACTTGTCTATTTCAATTTTACTATACAATTCACTTTCATAATTATATTGATTTAACTTTTTATAGCAAACACCACATATTATAACAATAATAACTATCAATACTAATATATTTCTTATATTCTTTTTACTCATAATTTTTCCCTTCATATTTTATATATTATCATATTTTTATTATAAGTACAATATTAACATTTGAAATAAGAACATACTGGGGTAAAGTCTCCTGGATGCGAAAATAGTACTACCCATTTTCCTCTATAATCTGCAAATTTTATTGGTCCTTGTGTAGTTTCTGCTTCAAAGTCTGGAGCAAATTGTCCTATTTTAACATTTCCATTCATCATAATTTCATAATCCATAAAAATTTTTTCCTTTCTATGTATAAATCTAGTGTACTATAAGTACACTAGATTTCATTACTTTTTGTATATAATATGATGAATTTTTTATTGTGTTACAACTTTAATATTTCACTTTTTATATTTTTTGCATTCTTCATCACTACATTGAATAGATCTTGTAAAATAAACATCCTAGAAATTCCTATTGTAAACCACTTTACATATAATTCTAGCTATATATCTTGATCAAGAACTTTTAAAACATTGTTATTAACCTTATTTCCTTTTTTTCTGGAATATATTTTAGAGCTATTAAAACATTTTTAATTGCTTTTTGTGATTCAATATATAATTCAATTAAAATGTTAAACTTTAAATCTCCAAAACTATTTATTTCTAAATTGTAAATATAATTATTATATAGATTTATTAATATCATTTTTTCTAAATCTTCCTTTGTTATATTTAACAAATCTAATATCTTCATATCTCCCGCTTTTTCTCTTTTCAGATATTTAAGTTTATTCTCATCTACTATTATCTTCAATTGTTTATATTCAGGAACAATATTGGTTAAGACATTATAATTAAATTTTAGGTCTTCCTTATCAACTGTACAATTTGGTATTTTATATGATAAAAACAAATAATACCACATTTCATTTAGACTTATTATTTCAAAACCATTTTCCTTATATGCATACCCTTGTTCATTAAAATTTTCATTATTATTGTCTTCTTGTATACTAGGGATTACGACTTTATTTTTATATTTTAAGCATAGTGGGCATAAAATAGTAGAAAAATATTGCTTTATTCTTGAACAATATTTTAAATTCATTACTCCTACAAAAAACTCCTCTTTCTTTAAAATGTTTATCATATCATTTACCTGTTTTTTACTTATATTATTAATGTAAACTATAAAATAATCAATGGAATAGGCATATTCACATTTATTAATATACTCTATTTTTTCTAAAAATATCTCTTTTAAAGTACTCTCTTCTATTTCCTCTAATTTTATATAATCTCCAAATAAAATACTTTGCGTACTTTCTTTATTTATAATCGATAATATCTTATTTATTATTTTTTCTCCATAAAACATCGTTTTATCATCAAAATATCTACTATTAAATACAAAAGCATATTCATATTTATCTTCTTCTCTTACTGGTGTTAGTGCTTTAGATAATTTATAATAATCAATTCCCTTGTTTTTTAATTTATTAAGTAAAATCTTGAATTCATCATTTATCTCTTTATACATATTACTACATGATTTATATATCACTGGTAATATCACATTATCTCTTGCATTAAGTGCATATATTTTTCCATTACCATCATTACTTATATCTTCTTGATTTGTTTGCATATTTTATACTCCCCTTTCTATTTATTACATTTTATCATCGTCACAAATTTATTGTTACAAAGTTTACTCTTTCTTATTGCACATTTTTACACCTAAATGTACATTTAATTTCTATTGTACCCATATTTTTTATAAAATTCATCTCTAAATTCAATTAATCTTTCCTCTTTTATTGCTTCTCTTACATCTCCCATAAGTTTAACTAAAAATCTTAAATTATGAATTGATAAAAGTCTTGCTCCTAAAATCTCTTTAGCTTTAAACAAATGGTTTAGATACGCTCTTGTATAATTCTTGCAACAGTAACAATCGCATTCATCATCTAAAGTTTCAAATGATTGTTTATGGCATGCATTAAGTAAATTTACTTGTCCATGATGTGTTAGAGCACTTCCGTTTCTTGCCATTCTTGTTGGTAATACGCAATCACACATATCTATTCCTGCAATTGCTGCCTCAATTAAATAGTCTGGTGAACCAACTCCCATCAAATATCTAGGTTTATTTTCTGGCATTTTAGGCGTTGTATATCTTAGTATATCTAAGAAGTCTTCTTTAGGCTCTCCAACACTAATACCACCTATGGCATATCCTGGAAAATCTAGTTTTACTAGATCTTCTAAGCTTTTATCTCTTAAATCTTTATAAAAACCACCTTGTATTATTCCAAATAATGCTTGTTTATCCACTGTTGTATGATAATCTTTACAGCGTTTAGCCCAACGTGTTGTTCTTTCCATTGAGTTTTTTACATAGTCATAGCTTGCCTCATAAGGAGCACACTCATCGAAAGCCATAATTATATCTGAACCTAATGCTTCTTGAATTTCTATTGATTTTTCTGGAGATATAAATTTTTTAGAGCCATCAATATGTGAGCTAAATTCTACCCCCTCTTCTGTAATTTTCCTTAATTTACTAAGACTAAATACTTGGAAGCCTCCACAATCTGTCAATATGTTTCTATCCCAGTTCATAAATTTATGAAGACCACCTGCTTTTTTTATAAGATCATGTCCAGGTCTTAAAAATAAGTGATATGTATTAGATAATATGATATGACTATGTATCATATCTTTTAGTTCTTCTGGTGTCATAGCTTTAACTGTTGCTTGTGTTCCTACTGGCATAAATACTGGTGTTTCAATATCTCCATGAGGTAAATGTAAAACTCCCTGTCTTGCACCTGTTCTTGAATCTACTTTTTTTATTTCAAATTGTAATGCTTCTTTCTTTCTCTCCATTTTAACTTCCTTTCAAACTACTATTTATGTTTTTTCCTTTACAAATTAGCTTTCATCTTGCACATTCTTTATTTTCCTGATGTGTGTGTAAATTCTTCTTCACCCTCAGCTACAATCTCTAAATATTCATTACTCTCATCTACTGTAGTCTCATATTCTAAGTCATCATTTTCATCTGTAGAACTGCTTATACCAAGATATTTTTCAAAGAATTTTTTTGTTTTTTGTATAATTGTCTCTTTTTTCTCTGTTCTATTACCTCCTCCAAATCTTCTCATTGGTGGTAATATTTTTTCTACATCTGTTCCTGTTGTTTTTATTTGTCCATCTCTAAATGAGTTCTCCAAAAACTTTCTTGTTTCTATTTCATTTAGATTTTCTTCTAAAATAAGATTTCTTAAGTCTTTTTCTTTTTGCTCTTTAACAAATTTGTCCCAGTCATCATATACATTAGTATCAATATTCATTTTGGAAATGAAATTGTCAATTAATTGTTTTTTTGAACGTAATGCTAAACTTGACTTTATTGCTTTGTCAATAGATCCTAATATTTCTTTATCAGTACAATTTGATTTATGATATTTTTCTACTAACATTAAGATATAATCTATATTTACTTCTACTTGTTTTACAAGTTCCATTTCAAATACGATATCATCTTTTATGCTTTCACTTTCTTCTTTTTCTTTTTTACTTTTAAATTCTTCATATAAATCTGTATATGTTCCAATATAGTCCTGAAAGTCCCTTTCTGATAGTATCTCATTACCTTCAAATTTATCAAATGAAGATAATATGTTTTTTAGTTTTAGTATATTACCCATTTCAACTATAAAATCTTTTTTTGCTTGTTCTCCTATTATTTGTTTTCCTAAAGGATATTTTTGAATTAACATTGTTATTCTTTCTTCATATCCTAGTTGTTTTCCTTTTTCATCTTCATATCCATAGTAATAATCCTCATATGATTTTAATAATACTATTCCACTAGCATTTTTATCTCCAAATAATGCTATTGCAGCATTTGTTTGTTCTTCTAAATCTCTAAAGCATACTATATTTCCATAAGATTTAACTGAATTTAATATTCTATTTGTTCTTGAATAAGCTTGTATAAGTCCATGCTGTTTTAAGTTTTTATCTACCCACAATGTATTTAGAGTTGTAGCATCAAATCCAGTTAAAAACATATTTACAACAATTAATAAGTCAATTTCTCTTTTCTTAACTTTGTCTGATAAATCTTTATAATAATCTTGAAATGAATTACCTTCTGATGAAAAATTAGTTTTGAATTTTTTATTATATTCTTCTATTGCAAAGTCTAAAAATTCCCTTGAGCATATATCTAGTAAGTCTGTTTCAAATCCTTCATCGTCTAATATTCCTTCTTCTGTGTCTTCTTCATTTGTTGAATATGAATAAATAGTCGCAATTGTTAAATCTTTATGTTTTTCTTCTAGTTGCTTTTTAAACTCCAAATAATATTGTTTTGCCATTGGAATTGAACTAACTGCAAACATTGAGTTAAACCCATTTAGTCTTTGTCCTTTTAAATCATAAAAGGAATTTCTTTTAGTTTTTTTATCAAAATGTTCTAGTATATAATTGGTAACTTCACTAACCCTCTCTGGTGCTGATAAAGCTTCTTCCGTGTTTATTTTAGCTACTTGTTTATCTGTCATTCCATCTTTTGATTTTATGGTGTTTATATAATCAATTCTAAAAGGTAATACATTTCCGTCATTTATAGCATCAATTATTGTATATGTATGTAATCTTTTTCCAAATGCTTGCTCTGTTGTACAAAATTTTGGATTAGATTTATCTGCATTTTTACTAAATATTGGAGTTCCTGTAAATCCAAATAGATGATAATTCTTAAAATTATCTATTATCATCTTGTGCATATCTCCAAATTGTGAACGATGACATTCATCAAATATTAATACTAAATGTTTATGATATACTGGATGATTTTTATTTCTTTTTACAAATTCACTTAATTTCTGAATTGTTGTAACAATTATCTTTGATGTAGTATCTTCTAATTGTTTTTGAAGTACTTTTGTACTTCTATTTCCATTTGCTGCACCTTTTTGAAATCTATCATATTCTTTCATCGTTTGATAATCTAAGTCTTTTCTATCTACTACAAATAATACTTTATCTATATATTCTAAATTACTTGCAATTTGTGCTGTTTTAAAAGATGTAAGTGTTTTTCCTGAACCTGTAGTATGCCAAATATATCCTCCCGCTTCTATTGTTCCCATTTTTTTGTAGTTTGTTGCTATTTCTATTTTATTTAATATTCTCTCTGTTGCTACGATTTGATATGGACGCATTACCAGTAGTAAATCTTCTGATGTAAATACACAGTATTTAGTTAATATATTTAATATTGTGTGTTTTGAAAAAAAAGTTCTAGTGAAGTCAATTAAATCTGATATTACTTTATTATTTGCATCTGCCCAATATGAAGTAAATTCAAAGCTATTACTGGTTTTTCTACTCTTATTTCTAGTAGATATTTGCTCTTTTATGTGGCTTTCTCTTGTTGTATTAGAATAATATTTTGTATGTGTTCCATTTGATATTACAAATATTTGAACATATTCATACAGTCCACTACCTGCCCAAAAGCTATCTCTTTGATATCTATTTATTTGGTTAAATGCTTCCTTTAAAGCTACTCCTCTTCTTTTTAATTCTATATGTACAAGTGGTAGTCCATTCACTAATATTGTAACATCATATCTATTTTTATGATTTCCTTTATTTTCAGCATATTGATTAATTACTTGTAGTTTATTATTATGAATATTATTTTTGTCTAATAAGTATATATTTTTACTTGTTCCATCATCTTTCTTTAATACTTGTATATAATCTTCTTGAATCTTTCTTGTTTTTTCAACTATTCCATCATTATTATTAGCAATATTGTTATGAAAAAATCTTTCCCATTCATTATCACTAAATTTATATTCATTTAACAATTCTAATTGAATACGAAGGTTATTAACTAACGTATCAGAATTATGTATTTCTAAATAATTATACCCTTGCTCTTCTAGCATTTCGATAAATTCCTTTTCTAGTTGTGCTTCACTTTGGTAACTATCTGAACGTTTTTTTAATGGTTCATATTCAGTTACAACTGTAGAATTGCTCATCTCCATTACTACATTATATTTGCTCATAATTTGCTCCCTATTTTTCTACTTTTAATTCTTTAAAATTTAATAATTTATCCCTATAGTACTCATATTGCTTTTGTCTTGCTTCTATTTCTGCGGGTAAGCCACTATATATATCATTGCATATCTTATCAAAATTCTTTAACACATTTATAATCCTTATTTGTTTATCCATACTAGGTATTGGTAATTCCATTTTGCCTATATCCTCTTTATTAACTTTAATAGGAACTGCATTAACAAGAGTTCTTTTTCTTAACTCTTTAATTCCTATTATACTTTCTATTAAACATTTTAAATAATAACTATTGATTACCTCTGTTTTTGGTCTTATAAGTGCTAGAGATACATAGTAAGCTAAATTTTCTTCTTTATAAAATACAGCACACTTACCTATGCTACCAATTCTTGTCATAAACACATCATTAACCTGTGGCTTAATTTTATATTTACTATATGCTTCTTCTGAAATAAATTTTTTTGAATTATATATATCGTTGATATTTTCAACACTTATAAAATTTACTCCACTATTTGTATATTTGGGTGTTTGATGGGTACCATCATATATATTGGAAATTTCATTTAACCTATATTTTTTTGTTTCTTTTACTTCTAAAAGTAAATTATCTTTATAATAATCGAATTGTCTTTTTCTAGCTTTAAGCTCTCTTGTTAACTCTGTTATTAGCTCTGTAAATTTATCTAATATTCTAACAATTTCATTCTGTATTTCTATTGGAGGAACAGGAATTATAAATTTTGCTATATCTTTTCCATGAACATGTGCGATTCCAGCCCCTGTTTTTTTATTATATATTTCTTGCTGATTATTCAATAAATAATGATATAAAAATCTCTTATTTAATATTTTTTCGTTTTTTATATCAACTGAAAAGGCATCTGCACAAAATATAGGTTCATTCCAAAAAGATACAAACCCTGCATATGCTCCAGAACCAGCAATTGTAATTGTATTAGCTGTACGATTTGATATATTATGATAAAAAGCTGGCTTTTGTCCTCCTGATATTACTGGTACATTTCCATTATTTGCATTTTTAGATGTTATTGAAGTTCCTCTATTAAATTTACATACATCACTTAATTCTTTATACTCTACCCCATCAGGACACAATTTTTGAATTAATTCCTCTAATTTACTCATCATTACACCTCAATTTCTGCAATGATTTTATCTATTTCATCACGAAGAACTTGTTCATGTTTAACTATTTGTTCTAGTTCTTTATTAAGTTTTACTATATCTATTTTTTCTCTTGTATCTTCCTTTTCAACATAAGTTGATACAGATAAGTTATAATCATTTTCTTCTATTTGCTTATTTGTTACTAGTTTTGCTACATATTCCTTATCTTTTCTATCAGTAAATATTTTTACAATATCTTCTATGTTTTCAGCAGTTAATTTATTGTTATTTGTTACTTTGACACATTGTTTTGTAGCATCAATAAATAATATACTACTATCCTGTTTGCTTTTCTTTAATACCATAATACATGTTGCTATAGATGTCCCAAAAAATAAATTGTCTGGTAATTGAATAATACATTCTACAAAATTATTGTCAACTAGATATTTTCTAATTTTTTGTTCTGCCCCACCTCTATATAAAATACCTGGAAAACATACTATTGAAGCGGTACCATTAGTTGCAAGCCAAGAAAGCGAGTGCATTATAAATGCAAAATCTGCTTTTGATTTTGGTGCAAGTACTCCTGCTGGAGAATAACGTGGGTCATTTATAAGAACTGCATTATCATCTCCTGCCCATTTAATTGAATACGGCGGATTTGATACTATAACTTCAAATGGTTCATCATCCCAATGCTGTGGAGACACTAAAGTATCTTCACATGCTATATCAAATTTATCATATCCTATATCATGTAAAAACATATTTATTCTACAAAGGTTATATGTAGTAAGATTTATTTCTTGCCCATAAAAACCATTTCTTACATTCTCTTTTCCTAGTATCTTAGCAGATTTTAAGAGTAATGAACCTGACCCACATGCTGGATCATATACTTTATTAACTGACTTTTTACCTACTATTGCTAATTTTGTTAATAGTTCACTTACTTCTTGTGGCGTATAAAATTCGCCTCCTGATTTTCCTGCATTAGATGCATACATAGACATTAAAAATTCATAGGCATCTCCAAATGCATCTATTGAATTATTTTTATACTCTCCTAATGGAATACTTGCAATCCCATTAAGGATTTTTACTAATTTATCATTTCTTTTACTGACTGTTGCACCTAATTTATTACTATTTACATCAATATCATCAAATAATCCTGCAAAGTCATCTTCGCTTTCTGCTCCTCTTGCTGAATTTTCTATATTATTAAATATTCTTTCTAATGTCTCATTTAAATTTTCATCATTTTTTGCTCTTTCACAAATATTACAAAATAACTCTGATGGAAGAATAAAGAAACCCTTAACGTTTACCATTTCATCTTTTATTGTTTCTGCTTCACTGTCTGATAATTTTGCATAGTTAAACTCTATATCTCCTGCTTTTCTTTCTCCTTCATTTATGTAATTTGTTATGTTTTCTGATATGTACCTATAAAACATAATTCCTAATATATACTGTTTAAAGTCCCATCCATCAACAGAACCTCTTAAATCATCCGCTATTCCCCATATTGCTTTATGAAGTTCTTCTCTTTCTTTTATATTTTGATTCCCCATCTTTTTTATTTCCTCCTAAATCACAGGCATACAAATTATTGTTAAATTTTTTTCGACATTTATATATATTTTATATCATAAAATATATTTTTTCTCAATAATTTATCAGTTATTTCTTCAATCGACTTTGCACATCTTTTTACTTCCCCAATTCTCATATACACACTTCTTATAATGTTTTATTAAATTTTTACACGTTTTTAGCAGCTAAAATCCTAAAATAAAAAGTGGCTTTATCAAATGTCAACAACTTAAGAAAAAAGAAAGAAAATCATTAAATCTGTTGATTTTCTTTCTTTTTTCTTAAGTTGTTGACATTGGGCTATGCCTTCTTATTTTATTCTTCTGGTGTCCCTTCATTAATGATTTGTTTTATTGTTTCATATCTTTCTTTTACATTTTCAACACAGTGTATATATATTCCATTTTTTCCTTGCATGTTGTTATGTCTTCTAGTGTTAGGATAACCTCCACTAGATGCATTTGTAAATATTTTTATTGTTCCTATATTAAATAATCTTTCAAATATATTTTGATTCATTGTTACTTCTCTAACATATTTGTATTTTAATTCTTTTTCTTCTTTATTTAGGAAACCATCTTTGTATTCTACTTTAGTAGTATAAAAATTATACTCTAAGTCATCATATTGCATTTTTTCAAAAGCTAGTTTTATGATAATATATAATGCCATAACACCTATTGTTATTAAAAGTGTTATAGGATATAAAACCCATAGTTCATATAAATCTGTAAGCCAAAAACATATTAATATCATATATAATATTGCTCTTCCTATAATAGTTAACATTTTATATGGTATGTTAAATTTGGGTTTTACTTGAAATTTTATTTCTTTATCTTCTACTATTTCTTTTTTGTTTTCCTGTACTCCTTCTCTTTCTGTTCCACATTTAGGACAAAATTTAGCTGTATCACTCATCTCTGTTCCACAATTCTTACAAAACATAATAGCCACTCCTCTTATACATTAGTTATTTCTTTTATTTGTTTATAGATTTCTTGTACATTTTCTATATTTTTTATAAAAATGCCATTTCCAAAACCTGTTTCTGCATTAGTAAATAATACAATATTTCCAAGATTAAAGTATCTCTGAATAAATGTTTGACGCATTGTTATTTCTCTTATATATTTATATTTTACCTCTTTTTCAGAGACATTTAAAAAGCTATCTTTATAAATTACTTTTGTTTTATAAAAATCATATGTATAATTTTTGTATTGTTTTTTATTAACTAATACTTGTATTCCCCAAATGCTTCCAAATATTATAATTGTTATAAATGTAATTACCATACCTACTAGAAAATCTACACTTCCAAATATAAGTAATGTTATTGCAATTATAAAAATGTAAATTAATAATGATGGTAATGCCATGTATCCAAATTTGTAAGTTGGTTTTACTTGTAATTGTATTTCATTATCTACTACTTTTTTTGCTTCTTCTTTTGGTGTTTCTTTTGAGTCTGAAATACGTGTACCACAATTAGTACAGAATTCTGCTGTGTCTGGTAACTTTGTACCACATTTTTCGCAAAACATTTTATTTTCCTCCCTTTTCATAATCAATTTTTAATTATGCACATAGTATATTATATTTCGAGTTTTTTTGCAATATGATTTCTTAAATTATCTATGATATGTTTCATTGTTAGAAATTTTGAAAGTTCTAAATATTTGCTCTAGTAAGAATACTCTAATTAGTTGATGTGGAAATGTCATTTTCGAAAAACATATTTTTTCTTTTGATGAATTTAGTATTTCTTCACCTATTCCAAGTGTCCCTCCTATTATAAATGTTATTGAACTGCTAGTATTTGATATTTCTTCAATCTTTTTTGCAAACTCTTCTGAGGTTAATTGTTTCCCTTGTAAGTCTAGCGATATACAATACGTATCTCTTTTAATGTATGATAACATTTTATTCGCTTCTTTTCCTTTTATGTTTTTTATGATTGTCTCGCTTATTTTATCTGGAACTTTTTCGTCTGATACTTCTATTATGTTTAAGTTACAATATTTTGACAGTCTTTTACTGTATTCATTTATTGCTTCTTTTAAATAATTTTCTTTGATTTTTCCTACGCATAGTATGTTTATTGTTAGCATTTTTTCTCCTTATATATTTTTGATATTTTATTATTTTTCAATCTAATATCCTGGTTTTCCTAGCAATCTAAACATATTCTTCTTATATTCCTCTACTCCAGGTTGATTAAATGGGTTTACTCCTAAGATTTTTCCAGACATCGCACATGCTAATTCGAAAAAGTATATTAGATTTCCAATGGTTGCTGCATCCAATTTTTCCATATCTATTACAATGTTTGGTACTCCTCCATTTACATGTGCTTCGATTGTTCCCTCCATTGCTTTTTTACATACATAATCTACTGTTTTTCCTGCTACAAAGTTCATTCCATCTAAATTGTCTTCATCTGGTTTTATTTCTATGTCTATAGCTGGATTTGCAACATTTATTACTGTTTCCATTAGATTTCTTTGTCCTTGTTGTATGTATTGCCCCATTGAGTGTAAGTCTGTTGTAAAGTCTACTCCTGCTGGGAATATTCCTTTTTCTTCTTTTCCTTCACTTTCTCCAAATAATTGCTTCCACCATTCAACAAAATAATGTAATTTCGGATTATAGTTTGCTAGTATTTCAATTTCTTTTCCTTCATCATATAAAATATTTCTTATTACTGCATATTGATAACATTCATTATATTTTAAATTTGGCTCCATATATTTGTTTTGTGCAATTCTTGCTCCATTCATTAGTTCATCTATGTCTATTCCTGCAACTGCTATTGGTAATAGTCCTACTGCTGTTAATACAGAGTATCTTCCACCTATATTATCTGGAACCACAAAAGTTTCATATCCTTCATCATTTGCTAATTGTTTTAATGCACCTTTTTCTCTGTCTGTTGTTACATATATTCTTTTTCTTGCTTCTTCTAATCCATATTTATTTTCTAAAAATTCTCTAAATATTCTAAATGCAATAGCTGGTTCTGTAGTTGTTCCTGACTTTGATATTACATTTATTGATATGTCTTTATCTCCTATTGCTTCTATCATTTCTGCAATATATGTAGAGCTTAAATTATTTCCTGCATAAAGTATTTGTGGCTCATTTGAGTTTGGATTATAAAATCCATTGTTTAGAGCTTCTATAACTGCTCTTGCTCCTAAATATGAACCTCCTATTCCTATACATATAAAAACCTTTGAGTTACTTCTTATTGTTTCTGCTGATTTTTTTATTCTCTCAAATTCTTCTTTATCATAATTGGTTGGTAATTCTAACCACCCTAAAAATTCTTCTGGTTTTGATGAGTTGTTCCTAATCTCTTGGTCTATTTTTTCTACTTTTTCTTGATATTCTATTACTTTTCTCATTTCAATTCCAGTATTTTCAAATTTTACTTTTATGTTTGACATTCGATATCCTCCTCTTTTTATAATATTCTTGATTATTTTATACTATTAATTCTTTTTATGCAATAGATTTCTTTCTTGAATAATTAAATTTTAATACTACGTTTTTTCTCCTTGCGTTTTGTTCTACTTGTTAGTATACTAACAAGTGTTAATTGGTTACAATAAATCTTTTATATTATATGTTAGATTAACATAATTGTCAAATAATTTCAAAAGTTTGAGGCATTCTTCTAGGAGACGGACCAGCAATGCTGCTCCTACACTTTCTCTACAATTTTTAATAATTCTTTTTATTTGATAATCTGATTAATTTCCTTGTTCTCAAATAAAAAATGGATTTTAAGAATTGCTAAGTGATAGTAATCACAAAGTAATTCTTAAAATCCTCATATTTCTATTGTTTACAGCTTCACTTTGTTCAGCTGCATAAGATATCCGTAGAATTCGTTCCTCATTAACGGATATCTTATCTTCCACAACAACCGAAGTTTGTAAATAATAATAGGAATATTATTATAAAGAATAGTATTTCAGAATCTCCACAACAACAGTTTCCACCAAATAGGCTTCCTAATCCTCCACAGCATCCACATCCATTATTATTATTTTGATTACATCCGCAATTTCTTTGTTCCTCTGGCATAATATCACCCTCCTTTAAATTTTCATATAATATACTATGAACGTTCACAAATTTATGCTACAATTTATTTGAAATTTTTAATAATGTAATATAATAATTATTTATATCTTAATTTGTAATATAATATTTTTTTGTGATATAATATGGAACGTAAATGATACAAAGGAGTTAATAAGTATGAAAAATAATATAGAACTTTTGTGCCCTGTTGGTAATTTTGATTGTTTAAAGGCTGCTGTCCAAAATGGTGCTGATGCTGTCTATCTAGGAGCCTCTAATTTTAGTGCTAGAGCAAGCGCTACAAATTTTAATCTAGATGAACTTAAACAAGCTATAGAATATGCACATGTTAGAAATGTTAAGGTTCATTTAGCACTAAATACTTTAATAAAAAATGATGAACTAAATTCTGCTTTATCTTTAGCAAGTTTCGCTTATGAATTTGGTGTTGATGCTATAATAGTTCAAGATTTAGGTCTTGCCAAAATATTAATAAAAAGTTTCCCTAAGCTTCCTATTCACGCTAGTACTCAAATGACTATTCATAATTTAGAGGGAGTTGTACAAGCTGAACGTTTAGGCTTTTCTAGAGTTATTTTATCTCGTGAGCTTTCTCTAGAAGAAATTAATTATATATGTAGAAATTCGGATATTGAAATAGAGTGCTTTGTTCATGGTGCTCTTTGTGTTTCTTATTCTGGACAATGTCTATTTTCTAGTATGGTGGGTGGACGTTCTGCTAATCGTGGTAAATGTGCCCAAGCTTGCCGTCTACCTTACGAATTATTAGAAGATAATGAGACTATTATAGATAAAGGTTATTTGTTAAGCCCTCGTGATTTATGTGGTTTAGATAATTTAGGTTTTCTTATCGATGCTGGTGTTACCTCTTTAAAAATTGAAGGTAGATTAAAAAGTCCTGAATATGTTGCAACAGTTACTAGAATTTATAGGAAATATATAGATTTGTATTATAAGAATGGTAATTTTGAAATTGATGAAAAAGATTATTCTGATTTACTTCAAGTATTTAATAGAGGTGGTTTTTCTTCTGGACATTTTAGTGATTTACCTAATAAGGATTTAGTATTTAAGGATAAACCAAATAATATGGGGATATATATAGGAAATGTGGCAAATTTCGATTCTAATAAAGGGCATATAAAGTTAAATCTTGCAGATTCTCTTGAAATTGGTGATACTATTAATTTCGAGAAGGAAAATACTAGATATACTGTGTCTGAATTAATGATTGGTAATTCTAATATTCGTAAAGCCTCTACTGGTCAAATAGTTACTATAGGAAGAATGAAGGGTAATATTCATTTAAGTGACAAAATTTACAAACTATCTAGTAAACCTCTTTCTGATTTTTCATTAAAAACTTACCAAAATGTTGAGTCAAAGAAAATTCTATTGGCTTGCAAAATCACTATTAAGAAGAATTTGCCTGTAACTGTAAAGGTTAAAGCAATTGACCCTTCTAGTACTTATCAAGATATAATTACTAATATAACATCTGATATTTATCCTGTTGATTCAATCAACCAACCTATTACTGAGGAAAAAATTATTGAGCAGTTTAAAAAAACTGGAAATACACCTTTTGAGTTTTCTAAATTTGATATAGATTTAGATAGAAATTTGTATATCCCTAAAGTCTCAATCTTGAATGCTTTAAGACGTGATGTCCTTAAAGAATTAGAGATTTCTGCTGTAAAACGTTCTATAAGAGTTCCAACAGAATTAAAACTTAAGAATCCGCAAATGGAAGTAGCAATTTCAAAGCCTAAGTATAAGAAGATTTCTCTTCTTTTAAATATATTGAATTTGGATTTTGATTATAACAATTTAGAAAATGTTGAACGTCTATATATTCCTATAAAATACTTTTCTCTTCCAAAGTATGAAAATATCTTGACTACTATTACTTCTAAGTTTAATACTTATATATATATGCCTACTGTTACTAAAACAAATTATAAGAATATTTTTATGAATTCAATTTCTTCAGCATTGTCTAAGTATAATATCAATGGATTTGTTGTATCTAATTTATCTATGTTTACATTATTAAAGGATTTTAAAGATAATTACGATTTTATTGGTAATTATACTTTAAATGTTTTTAATGACTATACTGCAAGTGAGTTAAATAATTTAGGTGTTTCCACTATTACTTTATCACCTGAGCTTAATAAATTGGATATTGAAAATATATGTAATGGAATTTCTTCTGAATTGATTGTTTATGGAAATATTCCCCTTATGAATATTAAATATTGTTTGTTTGGGACTTCTAATCAATGTTATCCTGAGTGTTCTAATAGATGTAATTCTAGCCATAAATATTATTTAAAGGATAGAATGGGATTTTCCATGAGAGTTATTCCTGATAATGTTCAGACTGTTTCTACTATTTATAATGCTAGGATTACCTCTCTTGCCTGTTCTGATTTGAACATTGATTTCGCTAGAATTGATATTCTTGATGAGGATATTTCTACTATTAATCATATTATTCAAATAGTTAAAAGTGGAAAACGACTGGAAGGGACAGATTATACTAATGGAAATATTAATCGCCAAATTTAAAAATAATTGCCCTTTGGCATAGCCAAATAACAATTCTTTTTAAATTTCATATATAATAAGAAGGAGAAATATCTTAATATGAAAGAATTAATTGTTCCTGCTAAATATGACAATAAAAAATTAAATAATTTTCTTTTTGATAGTTTTGATGGTTTGAAGCAAAGTACATTGTATAAGGCATTACGACAGAAAGATATTCGTATAAATGATATACGAATAAGCTCTAATGAGACTATTCATACTGGCGATAAAGTAAAAGTTTATATTGTTGATGAATTACTATTTTATAACAATGATTTTAAAATTATATACGAGGATAATAATATTTTAGTAGTTGATAAACCTGCTGGAATTGAGATTGTTGGCGAAAACTCTCTTACAAGTTATGTACAAATGAAATATCCTTCTTCTATGCCTTGTCACAGGCTAGATAGAAATACTTATGGACTTGTTTTATTTGCTAAAAATGATGAAGCTTTGCAAATTTTGTTTGATAAGTTTAAAAATCATGAGATAAAGAAATATTATAAATGTAAAGTGTATGGAATTCCAAATCATAAACATGCAGAATTAAAAGCATATCTATTTAAAGACGGTAATAAGTCTCAGGTATATATTTCAGATTCTCCTAAAAAAGGCTATAGAGAAATTATTACAGAATATACTGTGCTTTATTCTAATAAAAAGGAAAATACATCAACTCTTGAAATTTTATTACATACAGGACGTACTCATCAAATTCGTGCACATCTTGCTCACATTGGTTATCCGATAATTGGAGATGGTAAGTATGGTTTGAATAAAATTAATAAAAGATTTCATAAGAAAACTCAAGAACTCTGTGCTTATAAGATAGAATTTGACTTTTCATCCGATTCTGGAAATCTTGAATATTTGAATGATAAAATAATTGAGAAATACTACAATATCTAATGTCTAACTTCTAAAGGGTACAGCTATGCTATACCCTTTACTATTATTCTTCTGTGTCATTATATTCATAACTTGCACACATAGATTCGTCACATTCACATGTGTCACAATCATCGATTGGTTCTACTGTTATTTGATTTAAATTACATAATTCTTTTTCAGAGTTGTTGTATTTACAACTTGTAACTGTACAATTTATTTTTTGATTCTTATCCATAATAATATCACCCTTTCTAAAATTATAAATAAAACTAATTTGTTTATTATAATTTTATGATATTATTATTTGTATTTTTATATAAATTATTATTTTTTTTACATGTTTTTTTTTCCAATTTTATTTTAAGACTTTTTTGCATTTGATTCACAGCTAGTTGCATCTTTAAAACTTAAATACCATGACATTCCATTTCTATTTTCTCTAATTTCTTCTTGCCTTTTTTGTAATCCTTCAAATGTTGTTGGTAAAGCCTGTATTACTGGATTTCCTGGTGTCCAGTTTAATGGTGTTGCTGCTTTACAGTTATCTACTGTCTGCAAAGCTTCTACTGCCCTTATTATTTCTGGAATTGAACGTCCAACTTGCATTGGATATATAAGTATAAGTCTTAATACTCCTTTATCATCTATTATAAATACATTTCTTACCGTTTCTGTTTTACTTACATCATTTGATATCATACCATATTTTCTAGCTATTTCTCCATTCCTATCTGCTATTATAGGGAATGGCACTATTGTACCTGTCTTTTCGTAAATGTTGTTTAACCATGCTAAATGTGAAGCATTGCTAATGTTACCAATTTTTATTTTCTACTGTAGGGGTGACCATTGGGAGAATTCTGATAAGGACAAATTTCTGATTTCTTTATCTCTAAAAGCTACTGGGTGAATTATTTACATTCTTTGTAATATACACATTTGTTTTGGATAGTACATAATGTTATTTCCTTTCACATTGTAATTTTTCATTTACTTTCTTATCTTAAATCCACTATATTATCTGTTAAAATATCTGTATCAATTGTATATTTCTTTTTATTATTATTGTCTATATATACAGGAAATTGCTTTATATCTTTTTCTTCTATTATGCTTTCTGGATTTATCCAAATATTTTTACTTTTAAATATATATTTCTTACTATCTAATGGGTTGTTCCATTCACAAATAATATTATATGGGCAATTTCCATTTACTCGATATGAAGTATTTAAAACTGTCTCAATATAGGTCGCATATATTAATTCTCCACTTTCTTTTAATTTTTTTTCTGACTTTCTCTTATTAATTTTTACTAATATTCCTGTTCCTCCTATCATTAGAAAAATCAATCCTACTCCAGGAAAAATCAAAAATAATAAATCCAAAGATTTCACACCTATTCTGTTTGGATTATCTTTGTCATAATATATATCTATTTCTTTTCCTTCATAAAAACTAGAAGAATAACTATTTAACTTTGATTCATATTCTTTACCATCAACAGTGTATGAAACATATACTTCGTGATTTGTATTATGATTAGTATTTCTATATGATGATATTTCTGTAATAGTTCCTATTGTATCTACTTTGTTTGCATAGTTAAAAATATTTCCAAACACAACTAATCCAATTATAACAAACACTACTCCAATACTGGCAAATAAAATCCATATTAAATTTTCTAATTTGTTTTCTTTCATAAAATCTAATCTCACTTCCAAATTACTAGTTATCTTTTTCATTATAACATTATTCCTAAAAAATGTATATCTATTTCTGTAATTTTATCTGAACCACCTACTCCTAAACCCGTAAACATTAAAATACCAGCTAATGCTATTAATATTGCAACTATTATTGAAATTATTATTATAACTTTCTTTCTAATTTTAAGACCCTTTTACATTACTTATATTTAGACGTTTTAAATGTATTATTTAGGTGGATTTTATGAAATTTTTTGTTTTTTTTACCTCTTTTATGACTAAATAACTAACTTTATAAATAATAGCCCCTAAAGAAATTTTTACTTTATTACTGCTTGTCTTACCTTCATTATAACCATTCTGTATAATATAATCTTGTAAAAATTGCATATTTTTATCACTATCATTAAACATAATTTTATCTTCTATACCATTTTCATAGTATAAGATTAATTCCCAATCTCCTAATCCTTGCTGATAAGAAATCTTATATATCTGCCCCATTACGATTTTATTGTTTTCTATTATTATTTCTTCTATATATTCTCTATTGCTTGAATCTATATTTATATAGTATCTATTTTGTAATGCTTTTACGAGGTTATTTGATATAGTGATTATGCTTATTACAATTATATTAATTACAATTATTGTACTTAATTCATCAAACACTTTATTCATTATATCAACTTCTTTTATAAAAATTTTCTTTATTACTTACTATTTTCTACCACTTCTGCATCTAGCATATATCTTCCAATTTCAATATCTTCATACTCTTCTGAATATGATTTTAAACTAATAATACCAGCTAATATTCCTGTATCTTCTGTTACAGTTATTCCATAATGTTCACTTGGTAAATATAATTTACTGCTATTTGTGAAAATTCCTTAGATAATCTTTTATATTCATTTACATCCACCATAACATCAGTTTCAAAAATATTTATTCTTGTAGGATCTGTAGCTAAAACATATCCCATTTTTTCAGTATATTTATATCCTAAATCATAAATAAATGGTTTACCATCTATTGTATATATTACAATTATTATTTCATCTGCACTTCGTTCAGTTGCATTCATTTCAGTATTTTTTAAAAATTTGTCCAAAATATCTTAGTTATATACTTTATATTGATAAGTTCCTTCTTTATATTTTCCATTATTTACTTTATTTAAGCGATTAATTGTATATGAAAAATCAAATGGAACTTCTATCCAATCTTTTGAATTTATAGTAACATATAATTTATCGCTATCAAATTTATAATCCATTTTCTTTTGTTTATTGTTTTGATATATCCAATATATATATATCATAAATAAAATTAATATAATTAGTATAATAAATATTATTACTATTCTTTTTTTCATCTAGTACCTCCAAAATTATTATTTCTATTATTAAATGATATCATAAACGTACTGTAATTATCAAGGATAATAACTGGCTCTTATAAATTTGATATGGTATTAAAAAATGTTTTCATAATCCTCCTACAACTATTATATTAGAAATTTCCTGTTTTTTCTATATTTATTGATTCATTCAAATATTCAATACAGTGCTTTTTTAATAATTTATATGTATAGTTTCCTTTTATAAATAAATCTTTATATTTTATCCATACTACAAAAACAGTAATCCTCATTACTAATTTTCTTAATTTTCTAATTAATACATTTACCATTTTATTCCTATTTTTGGAAATTCTAAACAATGTATCTGATTGTAAAACCACATGTTTTAGCTCATCATTTAGCATTTGCGAACATATCGTTTTCAGTAGTTCAGATTTTGTTGCATTTGACAATGCTGTATAATAGGATAATGCTATCATCTCAGCAGTTACTAATATAATTACTTCACATTCTAATCCCATCATTTTTCTTAAGTGTCTAAATACATTATCTATCCATAATTTTTCAGTAGTATCTATTTGATATATCTCCATATATTTTTTTAATGTTTGAGAATGTCTATTTTCTTCTAAAATAAACCATTTCATAATGTCTATGTAGTCTTTATAATCATTTTTTAAAGCAAATTCTCCTACTACCTTAGTTAAATGTCTTCCCTCTGAACCTTCGCCTATTTGAAACGCTCTTATTGATGGGGTAATTAGTTTTTTCTCTTCTATAGATAATTCTTCATTATTATTAAAATCTAATTTGAATAAATGCAAATTATTGTATTTAAAATACTCTATCCAATTAAATATTCTTAAATTTTCTATTTTTGCTTCTACTAATTTCGTTCTTTCCATTACTCAAGTTCCTCCTTAATTATGAGCAATTTATTCCCTCTAATTATTTTTGACATAATCCAATATATCTCCTGGTTTACATTCTAAAACTTCACATATTTTATCTAAAGTGGAAAATCTTATTGCTCTTGCCTTATTGGTTTTTAAAATAGACAAATTTGCCTGTGTTATTCCTACTTTTTCTGCTAATTCTTGGGATGACATCTTTCTTTTTGCTAACATTACATCTAAATTAACTATTATCATTTTTCTTTGTCCCCCCTATATAGTTAAATCATTTTCTGATTTATATTTATTTGCTTGTCTAAACAATTCTGATAATATGTATAACGCTATTGCTACACCAAAGAACAGTACAATTAAAAATCCTAATCCTAAACAAAATACTATATTTGCTTTAGCTAGAAAGAATTCATAAATAGTTTGTATAAAAAATAGTATCGCCATAACTAATGATGCAATACTAGCATTTTTTAATCTTTTTACTGTGTTATTAGAAAATGGTTTGTTTTCTTTTAAAGAATCAAATAATCCTATAAATTGTTTAACTATCACTAACATTGCTATTCCATTTGGATATAATACATATACAAATGCTCCTATATGTTCTCCAATAATCAGTAATATAATTGGTAGTAGTATAAGAAATGCTATTCCTCCCCAAAAACAAACTTGTAAAATAATTTTTAGAATACTTCCTATTCCTTTTTCTCCCATTACATTCATCCTCTTATCCTCCTTATATTTATCTTTAAAATTTGTGTTAACCTCTCTTTTCCATTTCTAATTTATCTTGAAGTTCTATTTTATTTCCTATATGCTTCGATAACTTGTAATAGATATACTCCCAAAGATTCCTGCTATCATTCCATAATAACAATACCTTTCATGCCCTTTATTTTCTATATATTTTCCTAAATCGCTCCCAATATCTTTTTCGTAATAATCTTCTTTAGAGTTATCAATATAATAAATTGTATATCTATCAATTTCATCATCAATGTTGTTAAATTAATATATAAGATTTTTTCGCCTTATATAGCATGAAATATGGCTATAGGAATATAAAATATCATTGCAGATAGGCTTATAATACTAATTATTGTCAATAAAATTTCAAAAAACTCTAAACATTTTCTCATTTCAATCTCCTATGTTTAATAATATAACATAGTGTTTTATGATTGTCAATATTTTTTTATCGTTTTTCAATAATTTCTCTGTATATAATATTTCCACTATTTCTTCTATAGCTATCAAATTTATTTTATTACAAAATGAAATTAACATGAAAAAATATTAAGGAAGCAAATCTAAAATTCACTTCCTTATTCTTAGTTTTTATTTTTGTACTAATTCAATTCTTGCTTGAATATCATTTAAACTTACATTTAAAAATATCTTCTTATCTAAAGCATCTTTTCCTATACCAAATCTTGCACTTATTTCATTTTTGTTTTGGGTTGTCCCTCTACTACTAGCAGTATATACATTACCATCCCCATCAGATATATAAAAAGCTGCATCACCTAATTCATTAAACTCGTTTGTTTCCATATCTCTACCACTTATTAAAAAATCTCTAAAACCATTTATGTTTACTTTCATTATTAAAGCTGTTTCCGTTAATTCTGCTTTGTTTATGACAATTCCGTCTACTTCTTTACTAGGTACTAATTCTACTGTTGTTCTTTTATAAAATTTTTCTGGTACATCTATTTCAAATTGCCATTCGCTATCTGATAAACAAACATATTTACTCTCATTAGGTTTTTGTTTTTCTTCATATATACTATATCCTACATCAAATATCCTTATATATAATTTTTTACTTTGTGGAAATCCATCATTAGACATTAGAATGATTCCAGAACTATTTTTTCCCATTTGATTAATAGTTAAAAAATTACTATCTGATCCCAATTCTTGATTTAGTTTCTTCGTATATGTTCGAATTATTTTTTTTGAAGACACTTTTTTTTCGGACTTTGGACTTTCTGAAACTTCATATATATTATTATTTTCATCATAAATTGCATATCCATAAAAAATCTTATCTTTATCTATATCTTCATTTAATTTAATATCCATGTCCAATTTAAAATAATCATTTGTAATCATAAGTGATTTAATTTTTATACCTATTTCATCTTGATACATATAGTCCATATTAAGATTCTCACTATAGTTGTTTTCATCTATTGCTAATGTTCTTCTAATTACATTTCGATTTTCGTACTCTTTATACTCTATATGCCAAACTATTTTCGCATATACGCTTTGGGCTGTTACTCCTGTTACTAATACAATTAATAATACTGCTACAATATTTAATATTTTCTTTTTCATATCTATACCTCCTTTTATTTTAGAACAAATAGAATTATAATTTTTTTCTCTGTCATAAGTGCTTTCCAAAAACTCTTTAAATATTTTATTCTCTGACATTTTCATCACTCTCCTTCTTTAAAGAATTTTTCAACTCTCTTATAGTTCTATATATATAATTTTTAGTTGCTGACTCTGTTAGATTCATTTCTTTTGCAATATCAGTTATTTTCATATCAAGTCCATAGTACAAATAAAATATTTTAGCTATTTTTATATCTTTATTTTTCAATGTTTTCCAAATATAAGACACATTGTCCTTTGTGATAAATTGCAATTCTATATCTATATTTGACTCTATTTGCACATCTTCATTTTCAAAATTTACAATATTATTTTTATATTTAGAACGATAATACTTTTTTAAGATGTTCTTTGAAATTCCAATTATAAAACTCTGTTCATCTTCTAATTCGAATTTTTTAGTTTTTTTGATTTTTTTATAAAATTCTATATAAGTCTCTTGAATAATGTCATTAACATCATCTAAGTCATTACAATGCAAAATAATATATTTCAAAATATTATTGTATGTTCTACTATATATTTCTTCAAAATTTTCTAATGATATTTGAGTACTCATAATTTTTATCACCTTTCACTTTATTAGTGTATTATTTTTTCAAAAAAGTTTCAATTTTATAAAAAAACTTAAAAATTTTGATAAAATATTAAATCTACTAAAGAACAAATAAGAAAAATCAAAGATTTTTCTTTAATTTGTTCTCGCATGATTGAGTTTTCGACTGTAAGGAGAAAATCTGGAGGTAGCGATTATAGCATTTATATAATAGTAAAGTATAACTTTCCTATTATATAAAAATTAGGTAATTCGTACTTGAATTACCTTCTCTATAACTTATTATTAACATTTAATTTTATGGATTATAAAATTCTATAGAATTTTGTGCACTAGAATTGGTTATACAAAATTTTCAAAGATTTTCCATGAAAATATCTCCCCTATTTAAAATTATAAACTCTATCTTTATTCTACATCATGTCTTGCAAGTATTCTTGCAGGTGCTTTTCTAAGGACTTTGAAAAGTGGTAATAATCCTACTATTATATTAAATAAATACACTATTAATATGCTAATTCCAATTGTTTTGAAATTTATAATAAACATTCTGTCAACATACGGAACTTTAGATACTTGGCTTAATATATATGTCATAAGAATAATTCCCGGTAAACTTGCTATTGTTGTAATTGATATTATTTCTCCTACAAACATTCTATATATATCTGACTTTTTTATTCCTATAGCTCTTAATATTCCTATTTCCTTTATTCTTGATAAGAATGATGATCTAATCATTAAATAGATTTCTACTAAAGATATTACAAGTATAACTCCTGCGAATATTACAGCACTTTTAATTTCATCATTTTTATTCTTTATATAATTTTTTTTATCTCTTTCATATGTATCTATAATATTTAATTGATATTCATTTTGAAATTTATTAATAACACTAAATTTATTTTTAGGATATATCATAAATCCATTATTTTTTGAAATAACATTATATTTTACAGTATTATTATTTACTAAATAATCCTGCTTATTTGTTTTACTGTCATAATAACCAACAACAGTTAATTGCTTTCCATTCACTTCAACTTTTATTGGTTTATTTAATTTCATTTCTCCACTATTGCTTTTATTTACTATTACCTCATAATCATTTT
>CAMUHU010000005.1 GCA_947088765.1 uncultured Clostridium sp.
AAACATAACCTTGCCAAGGTTAAGTTACGGGTCCGATTCCCGTTACCTGCTCCACATTGCAATGTTTATACTTTGCAATAATAGTTAATACTGAAGAATTAATAATGAATAATATTTTAGCAATACTGAGAAGCACATTCGGAATTATTCATCAATCACTATTCGTTATTAATAATTTATTATATGGCGCCTTAGCCAAGCGGTAAGGCACGAGTCTGCAAAACTCTGATGGTCGGTCCGACTCCGACAGGCGCCTCCATATCAGCACGATTTAAGGTCAATTTTATAACCTATCATAGATTATCACAAATTGACACAAAGTGCTATAAATACACTCTCACAAGGGAGTGTATTTTCATTTCTTAATCAAGTCCCTATCACAGATTATCATAATTTATTATAAAATTTGCTGTACAATTGGTGTACATTGGTGTAAACGTATCCGGTAAATATCAAGTAAAAGCGACCACAAAACAATTAAATATGCTGTACTAATCACAAACAAGTATTCTAAGGCACGATAATATGTGCCTTTTTATTATGCCTTTAAACAAAAGTTACTTAGCACAAGATTTCCTACTATATAGAGATTTATAATTCAAACAAAATCTATATAGGAATGAGGAGTCAATGGCTACAATAGCAAACAAACAGGTAAAGAAGATAAACAATATTGGTTAAGTAATGAAGAAAAATATGTAGATGCAGTAAAAGAATTTGAAGAAAAGTACAACGCATTAGTATATCATGCAATATTAGTCCCTATGGAATTTGGACTAACACTAAGCCTATTATATGTTAGCAAAATATAGAAGAATGGGAAACCGACAAAAGCGAATTAAAAGAAGGAATATTTTGTGCTTATTGTAAAAACCTAGACGACAATACTACATCTGAATTTGGTTGTATTCAAATAGTGGGAATAAATGGACGGAATAAGAAGAACAGCTTAGAAAGGAGTAATCATATATGGATATAGAACAAGAAAGTGTTATCTAAAACTCTATGAGCAGACAGAAAAACAAATGTCTAATAGTAAAGAGTATGCAGAACTACTATCCAAATATAATATACATAAATAAATAAGTGGTAATTTACAAAAAACCAACAGAATGATATAATGGTCAAAAATGAAACATTAGAAGTTTCAAAAAGGAGGCCATTATGGGTAAATTTAAAAGAGGAGTAAGTCAAGAACTTATTCACAAATTGAAAGAAAACAGATTATTTAATGACAAACTATTAGAGGATATTAAGAAAGGAATAGTTATTCCTGCAATAAGAGATGGAAAAATAGATTTCTATTATTATAATAGCTTATTATTTGAGTATGACGGCGAATTTAAAACTCACTCAAAATTTGCTTTCGTTCCAAAAGAATATAGACCAACTTATGTAAGTAATGGAGCAGAAATAGGAGAAGTTACAGACTTCTATAATGGATATGAAAATATTAAAGAAAGAGCCAAATTATATGCTTCTCCAGAGGCAGTAGGAGTTTATAATATCTGTAAAGCAGGCAACCTATTTAATAATGAAGATTACATAGTATTAGATATAGAAATCGCATTTATAACAACAAATGATAATATGGAATTACAAGCAACAATAGACCAATTAACAGATAATAAACAAAATCGTATAGATATGCTTGTATATAGCATTAAAGACAAAAGATTATTATTCGTAGAGGCAAAGCATTATTTTAACAAAGAAATAAGGGCAAATGAGACACCTAATGTTGTAAATCAAATAGACAGATATAATAAGGAAATAGATACTAATTATGAAGAAATACTAAAAGAATATACAAATTATGTAAAAAACTTAAATGAGTTATTTGACATGACAATACCTGTTCCAACTGAAATCGTGAAAAAATGTGGACTAACAATATTTGAATTTGATAGTAATCAAAGAGATACATACCTAAAAGAAAAGATACTTCCAAAACTTGAAGGAATAAAAACATACTCAATAGGAAATGCCAAAGGTATTAAAATACAAAATTTATATAATGATTTAGTATAAGTATTAAGCTAAGTATTATAATTTAAAGGAAGTGAGAACTTATGCAAGTTAGAATACTAAAAGGAACAAATCAAATAGGTGGAGTATTTACTGAACTTTCTACATCTAAGGGTACTAAAATAATTATTGACTTTGGAGAAGATTTAGACGATATTAAGCAATTGGAAGAAATTGAAGGTTTAACAATAGGAAAGCCTGAATATTCAGGAGTTATAATAACACATAATCATCAAGACCACATGGGAAGAATAGACGAAATAATTCCAGAGATACCTGTATATATGTCAGACCTAAGTCGAAAAATATTTGAAATGGTATTCTGTTTTTCAGCTAAAAGGGGAAACATTAAGAGGGAAACATTAAATATAGAGGACAACAAACCTTTCAAGATAAAGGATATAACAATTACTCCATATATAGTTGACCATAGTGCTTATAATGCCTTTATGTTGTTAATAGAGGCAGACGGAAAAAGAATATTACATACAGGAGATTTTAGAAGTCATGGATATAAAGGAAAGATTTTAGAACCTACACTTAAAAAGATAGGAAAAGTTGATTTGCTCATTACTGAGGGAACGACTTTCTCAAGAGAACAAACTAAAAGTCAGACTGAACAAGAATTAGCAGACGAAATCGCTAAAAAAACTAAAAGTTATGACCAAGTTCTAATGTTAATGTCTACAACCAATATAGATAGAGTTACAACCATGCAGAAAGTAGCAAATAAAACAGGTAAAACTGTAATACATGATATAGTATTAAGCAATGTTTTGTCTTTGGTTACTCAAAAGATACCAAATGCTTTAAATTCAAATAATGTATATGTATTTCTACCAAGCTATAATTATATACAAAAGGATAAAGCAGAATATCGACAATTTATAGAACCTTACGAAGAAAAAATAAAACTTACAGGGCATAAATTACATGAAAAATTTATTATGAATATTCGTGTAAGTATGCTTAGAGATATAGAAAAACTAAAGTTAAAAAGTAAAGTGTTAGATAATGCGTGTGTTGTTTATTCACAATGGTTAGGATACAAACAAGACGAATTATACAAAAAATTTCTTAATAGAATGAAAGAATTAGATATAGACGTATTAGACTTACATACATCTGGTCATGCTGATAATCTTACAATTAGAAAAATGATAGAATTAACAGCACCTAATGTAATAATACCAATACATACTGAAAATAAACAAAGAATAAAAGAATACACAGACAAAGCTGTAATATTAGAAGACATGGAAACCTTTGAACTTAAAAGTTAGTAGCACTAGCAATAAAACCTCCTATACCATTAAAATTATAAGGTATAGGAGGTATTTTATTATGAACAAAGAATTAGAAGAAACTATCACAGAGGCACAGAAGATAATCAAGTTCACATCTCTACCGAGCCATACGAAATAAACTTAGGGGCAGATACATTACAATATCATTTCTTAGAATATCAAGTAAGTAAAGATAATACTAAGATAACAAGCATTAAAACTACCTTAAATGAGCAGCGCTAGCCTATGGTAACAGTTAAGATTTTGTACTATTGGAAGATGGAGAAACATACGAACTTTAGTTCCGGTAAGGCTCAGCACATGAAATTAAATTTTGAACATGATATACTATTACAAATACGAAAGGATATTATAAGATTATGGATAAGGAAATATTAAAAATAATAGACAACATAGAAGTATGTACAGCAGAGCAATTCAAAAAACTAAGACAAGCAGAAAAAGAGTTGAACAATGTAAATATAGAAGATATGACGAAAGAAGAGATTTTTTTAAAATATGTATTTTGGGCAAATAAAGGAGAAGAACCTAAAGTAACAAAAGCACTAATAAAATATGGGTACATAAGGGAGGCATTATCTCGTGACGATTTTCTAACCAATAAGCAAATAATAATAGACCTATTAGCAAGTAAACAGCTAAAAGATAAAGAATTTACAGTTATTCAAGGAGCAATAACAAATACAACAATACAAGAAGAAGAAATCGAAGGAATGAAAGAAAACTTTATACTTTATAATATACTAATTGAATTTACTAGCAAAGACAAGTCAAAAGTGTATAACTTTACATATCTATATGGAGGCTTAGAAAATATAATAGAATTTCAAGACGAAATCAAACCATATAAAAATAACATTATAGCAATAGTAGAAGACGAAAATACTAATCCACATCTCTTAACTTTAGTTAAAGTTTATGACGATATAAATTATCACATATAGTTAAAAGAAATATAAAGCAATGAAAGGAGCAAATTATTATGAATCTTAATTTCAACCAAATACTAGAACCAAAGAACCGACTAATTATAATAGGTTCAAGGGCAGGCTTAGGTAAGACTACCCTAACCCTACAAATAGCAGATAAAGCACTAAGTCAAAATATGGCAGTAGCAATATTCAGTTTAGAGAACTCAAAAGAAATGGTACTAAATAAATTAACAAACAAAAATAATATCTATATAGACGATACCCCTAATATACCTATAAGCTATATAGAGGAGCAGACACGAAAGATAGTAAAAGACCACAATGTAGAAGTAGTAATCATAGACTACATACAACTAATAAAAAACTATTTTACTTCTGATATAAGTAGTAAATTAAAGGAACTAACGGAGCAACTACAAATAACAGTAATAGTAACATCTCAACTAACAAGGAATATAGATACTAGAGCAGACAAAAGACCTATACTAGAGGATATTAAGAACAAGAACCTAACCAAGCTAGCAGATACAATAATATTCTTATATGAGAACCATAAAAACCATGTAAAAGTACAAATTGCTAAAGTAAAGGAGTAAAAATATTATGAATTTTAATACAGACCAAATAAAAGAAATATCAAAGAACCGATTAAAAGAATTATACGGAGAACATATAGACCAAGCTATACTACAACGATACAATGAAGAAATGGGAATAATATGTAAGCAAGAATGGGAAAGCCTATTTATTGTAGCACATCTTATAGCAAAGAAAATGAAAGCAGATAATCAACTTGTAAGAACATTAGGAAGTACAAGCTCATTATTTATAGCTTACCTATTAGACATTAGTTACATTAATCCAATAGATTATAATATACCTTATGAAACATTTATAGGTACTCATGGAGAGAAAACACCATGTATAGAACTATGCGTAGGTTGGGAATATTTAATAGGTCCATTAAAAATGTATATGGAAAAATTGTTAGGCGAAGAAAAAGTTATAGCAACTGTGCCTACTAGCTATGTAAAGTTAGAATTACAAATAACTGATAGCCTTAGGATAAGTATTAAAGCAGGATTTTTCCCAACTAAATTAAGATACCTAGAAGAAATCACAGGAGTAAATCATAATGACATAAACATAAATGACAATGAGATATTAAAGTTACTGGAAATGGAAGATATAAGCCAAATGTTAGGTTATAAAAGTAATGTAGGTAAACAAATATATACAGAGATTAACCCACAAAAAATAGAACACCTAGCAAAAGCCTATAACCTATTACATGGTACTGGCGTATGGGACAATAATGTTGAAAATCTACTAAAGACACATGATATAGAAGAATTACCATGTAGCAGAGAAGACATATTTATATACTTGACTTCAAAAGGCATAGAAAGAGAAACAGCATATAAAATAATGGAATTTGTGAGAAAAGGAAAATTTGCTAGAGCTAACGCAGATAAGCACCTATTGGAAAAGTGGGCAGAATATACCGAAGTCATGCAAAAGCATAATATTCCTGAATGGTATATAAAGTCATTAGAAAAGATAAAGTATATGTTCCCACAAGCTGAGGGCTATAATGCTACAATACTAAACCTATATATAGCATGGTATAAATTACACTATCCAAATGAATACAGACAAGTTATGAAAATATTTGAATTAAAAGCTAAAATAGAAAGAGAGGACTTGAACTATGACTATTAAAACAAGTAAAGGAGCAAATAATTATGAATCTTAATTTAAACCAAATAAAAGAAATATCAATGAACCGATTAAAAGAATTATATGGAGAGCATATACCAAAAACCAATTTAGAACGATACAATGCAGAAATGGAAATAATATACAATAATCACTATGAAAACATCTACACCCTAGTATATCTAATTGTTAAGAAAGCACAGGAAGACAAAGTATTTATTATGGCAAGGAGCAATATTAGTTCTTCATTTATAGCATATTTATTAGGCATTAGTATTATTAACCCAATACAGTACAAACTACCATTTGAAACATTTATAAATTCTGAAAGAATATCTATTATACTTAATTTTCCTAAGGAATATATAAAAACAATATATAACTATATAATAGGACTAATAGAAGAAAGCAAGATATATGAAAAAGGAGAAGACTTTTACCTTATCGAATATAAAAACTGTCATATATGGCTATCAGAGTTAGAGGAAATGACAATATTAAGAAAGTTAGAAGAAACTACAAAAATTAACCACAACAGTATAGATATAGAGAATAATAAACTAATAGAATACATTATAAATAACAGTTCACAAAAAGAAACTACGGCTAACCTATTTGAATTTGACAATATATATTATAAAAAGATTATAAGCAAGGTAAAACCACAAAACCTAGAGGAATTAGTAAAAATATCTACTTTATGTCATGGTACTAATGTATGGAATAATAACAATGAAAAGCTAATTGAAAACCATAGTATAAATGAACTTGCTTGTAGTAAAGAAGATATATACTTATATCTGGTAGGGAAAGGAATTAAAAAAGAATGTGCATATCAAATAATAGAAACAATATCTAATGGAAATGTACTAACTAATAAAGAAGAATGGGAACTATTAACTACAATTATGAAGAAGAATAATATTCCTGAATGGTATATAACATCATTAGAAAGAATGAAATATGTACACTCAAAGGCTAGTTCTTATAATACTACTATTTTGACCTTATGGCTAATATGGTACGAAATGAATTATACAACAGTATTTAATCAAATTGTGAATGAATTAGAAACAATAACCTTTGAACAAGTCGAGGAGCGACTAAAGAATGTACCACTAGAGCAATATACAAAACAAGACATACTTGACAGGTTTATCGCCTATGGTACAGAGGAAGAACTGAACAGTCCTGAAATTCAAAAGTTACTAATCAAACACGGATATATACAAGAATTATTAGAAATGACAACTAATATTGATAATGAAGTTATGGAAGAAATATTTAAGGTTACAAAAGATAATCAAGCAACAGACCAATATTGCATACAAGAAAATGAAGATACAACAATTTGGGATTTAACAGACAACATAGGAGCAAAAGAAAAAGATAAGGCATTACAAATATTAGAAGAACTAATAAAGAAAAACGAGCCACTTCTAAAACTTTTAAATACTCTAAAGCTAACTTTAGAAAGGGTATATATGTGTAAAATAGCAATGTTACAACGCAAAGATATATCAACAGTTTTAGCATTAAAACCTAATCAAAAATTTTTAATTAGTAAGTATGTAAAACATTCAAATAATTTTACACAAGAGGAACTAGAAAGAATACTAAAAGCATTAGAAAATTTAAAAGAACTATATCTCAATAACATAGAAAAATTTGACTTAAAAACTGGACTTAGAAATATTATAAATAATTTAGAACCTATAAAATCTTCTATACCTCTATTAGCTGAAAGTAAGTATAAACCTGAATATATAGATATAATAACAGGAAATGAATACATAGACAAAGTAATAAATATAGATAAAGACAAGAGAAGTAAATTAGTTATAATAGGTGGAACAAATGAAACAGATAGAACTAACTTAGCTTTGAATATAGCAAAGAATACTTTAGAACAAGACAAATCAGTATTGTACTTTAGCTTAGGTGTATCAATGGAAACTATAAAAAGTAATAAGATACTATCAAATTTAGATACTCTAAGAATATATAGTTTTGACGAAAGAGGTGCAGAAGAACTAGGTCAAAACAATACTACCTCTATTACTAAAGGACTATATATAAATGATATGCCAATAATACCAATAGAAGATATAGAGAAAATATCATATAAGGCGAAACTAGAGATTGGTATTAAAATGATAATTATAGACTACATACAACTTGTTACAAGAATAAGAAATAATAATTCAATGAGTAGTGAACAAGTACAAGAAGAAATCATTTTATTATTAAAATCTCTAACACAAAACTTTGATATTCCTATAATACTTCTATCCCAAATATCTGAAAAAGCAGACACTAGAGATAAACCTATACTACAAGACTTCCCTATTTCAAAACACTTACAAGATAGTGTAGATATAGTAATAAGTACATATAGGAGCAACAACAATAAAGATACTGAACTATTGCTACTAAACGAAGGTGCCAAAGAATATAAACATATAGCAAACTTTGGAGATATAATAGATACAACTATACATAAGCCATTAGAAAGTCTTACAAAACAAGAAATCTACGACAGATATATATTATATCGGTTATACATCTGAATTAAATAAGCCAGAGGTAAAACAACTGTTAGTAAAATATGGATATGAAGAACAACTAAAAGAAAGGCTAAATATATCTTATTCTAATTTATATAGTTATTGCACACTAGACATAGAAACATCAGGACTATTTGAAACAGAAAGCGAAATCATAGAAATATCAATAGCAAAAGTAAGAAACAGTAAAATAGTAGATACATATACATCTATAATAAAGCCACAGAAGAAACTAACTACTAATGTTCAAACCATAACCAATATATCAAATGCAATATTAGAATACGCAGAAGATATAAGTACAGTCCTCCCAAAAGCCATGAAGTTTATAGGAAATGATATTATAATATGCCACAATGCAAAATTTATCATGAACTTTTTAGAGTACAACTGTGAAAAGTTAGGAATAAAGATAGATAATGAAGTTATAGATACAATAACTCTATCAAATAAGTTATTCCCTGACCTAAAGAATAAAAAACTATCAACAATATGTGAAAGAATAGGCTTAACTCATATACATAACATAGAAACACTACAAGAGCCTTATATAATCGTGTACCTATATGAATACTACAAAAAGAATAATTTTGTTGAATCTGAATTTAAAGATTAGAATATATACTCTTTTAAGAAAAACCGTACGCAAGAACAACAAAATAATATTATATATAATAATTAGAGCTAAGCATGGTGGGAATTCCATATACATTACAACGTGTAATATCTGTGTGCCTACTAATACAACACTTTGTAATGTATATGGAATTTCTACTGTGCCTAGCTTTAAGAATTATTAAAAGCTGAAAGTATAACTTCTATAAGGTTATAATAAAAATCACAGAAGATATAAAATGTCTATGAGGCAGGACATTGTTGATATAGCTGTAATAGATAGAGCCACAAATACAGTTCCCCTTCTCCTAGAGTGTAATAGATAATAGCAGACATAGACTACAAGTCCGTGTAGGCTTAATTCAATAATCATATAGGACTAGACCAAATACCATTACAAACAACCCCAAATCAAAATGACAGTAGACAACATTATCAAATACAATAACCACAAACAATAACCTATAATAAATGTAATACTACAAGACCAAATTAAAATATAATTAGAAAGACGTTCTGACCTATACCCCATGTGTAAAACTTCTTTACCAAGGTGTTTATGAGTTTTATATTATTCTTAATATTCGCCTTAATGGCATCAGTTACTCTAAACGTAGCCTTATTGATAGTTTGTTACATACAATATGTTAATAAAATTATAGATAAGGAATAAAACAACAACACATTCTGCTTTTGACCGAGTGAATGTGTTGTTGTTACTTTTATATAAAGTGGTAACCATATTTAACTATGGTTTCTCATTTTCTATCTATAGTATACACAGATTTTTAGGAAAAGTCAAATAAAACATAAAAATTTTAATATATAGAAAATGATAAAATGATCAAAAATGAAATATTTAGCAGTTTCAAGAAAGAGGCCATTATGGGTAAATTTAAAAGAGGAGTAAGTCAAGAACTTATTCACAAATTGAAAGAAAACAGATTATTTAATGACAAACTATTAGAGGATATTAAGAAAGGAATAGTTATTCCTGCAATAAGAGATGGAAAAATAGATTTCTATTATTATAATAGCTTATTATTTGAGTATGACGGCGAATTTAAAACTCACTCAAAATTTGCTTTCGTTCCAAAAGAATATAGACCAACTTATGTAAGTAATGGAGCAGAAATAGGAGAAGTTACAGACTTCTATAATGGATATGAAAATATTAAAGAAAGAGCCAAATTATATGCTTCTCCAGAGGCAGTAGGAGTTTATATTACTAAATTAATTAACAAAAAATCAAATTATCGCATATTTTTCTTTCTGTTGTAAATAATATGTTTAAAATATGTTTATTTGGTAAGGTTGAAAAATAATTTGTAATAATTTTTTTCCAACTTAATTTGTGCCTTAGAAAGGAATGATATTAAATATGGATAATTTTGAAACAGCTAAGCAATACCAAGACTATGTGGATAAAAAATCACCAAATTCTCCAATATTGAAAAATTGCTTTTGTGCCTTTTTAGTTGGTGGTTTTATTTGTTGTATAGGTCAAGTAATTTTAGATATATGCAAGGCAAGAGGTTTAAGTATTGAACTTTCTGGAACTGTGTGTTCTATTGTTTTGATTGGCCTAAGTGCCTTTCTTACTGGTCTTAATATATTTAACAAAATAGGAAAGTTTGCTGGCGCAGGTTCTTTGATTCCAATTACTGGTTTCGCTAATTCTATCGTATCTCCTGCTATGGAATATAAATCAGAAGGATATGTTATGGGTGTTGGTGCAAAGATGTTTACAGTTGCTGGTCCTGTTCTTGTTTATGGCATTTCTGCTTCTATACTTGTTGGATTAGTGTATTTTATATTAATGTAAAATTGAAAAATAATCGTCATTTCGTGTAGGGTTACAGTGCACTGTAACCATGGATTGACAGTATTTTTAAAAAGGGTACGGTGCACCGTGCGCCTACGATAGATATAAAATCTACGTTAGATTTATAAAAAGGAGATAAAATAATATGCAAAAGTTAGGAAAACAAACTATAAAATTTGATACTCCCCCTACTATAACATCTACTGCTTGTATTGTTGGACCTAAGGAGTCTGATGGTCCTTTGGCATCATATTTTGATAAGTGTTTAGATGATGAGTTTTGGGGAGAAGAAACTTGGGAAAAAGCTGAAAGTAAAATTATAAAGGAGACTGTTAGTTTAGCTGTTGCTAAATCTAGTATTCCTAGCCAAAGTATCGATTATTGCTTTGCGGGAGATTTACTTAATCAATGTATTTCTTCTAGTTTTGGTTTAAGAGAGTTAAATATTCCATTTTTTGGAGTTTTTGGTGCTTGTTCTACATTTGTTGAATCAATGTCTTTAGGTAGTGTATTTATTGATGGTGGTGCAGCTGAAAATGCGTTATGTGCAACTTCTAGTCATTTCTGTAGTGCTGAGAAACAATTTAGATTTCCACTAGAATTAGGTAACCAAAGACCTCCTACTTCTCAATGGACAGTTACAGGTTCTGGTGCAGCTGTTCTTTCAAAGTCTGGTAATGGTCCATATATTACTCATATTACTCCTGGTAAGATTGTAGATCTTGGTATAAAAGATGCTAATAATATGGGGGCCGCTATGGCTCCTGCAGCAGTCGATACTCTTCTTACTCATTTTCAGGATACAGGACGTGCTCCTAGTTATTATGATTTGATATTGACTGGAGATTTAGGACATATTGGTAAGGAAATTACTATAGATATGATGAAAACTCATGGATATAATATTAAATCAAATTACAATGACTGTGGTGTTTTAATATTTGATAAAGAGGCTCAAGATACTCACTCTGGTGGTAGTGGTTGTGCTTGTTGTGGAACTGTTTTTTCTGGTTATGTTTTTAAACAATTACAACAGAAAAAAGTACAAAAGGTTTTACTTGTTGCAACAGGAGCTCTTACAAACTCTACATCTGCTCAACAAGGGGAAACTATTCCTGGAATTGCACATGCAGTTTCTATAGAATTATAGAAAATATGTATCATCATATATTTGTCTGTGGGGCACATTGCAATGTGCCCATTGAATTTAAAAAATAATTTATAGAAAAGGAGAATTAATATGTCAGAATTTTTTAGTAATATAGATTTTATGCAATATTTATGGTGTTTTATTATTGGTGGTGTTTTGTGTATTATTGCACAAATTCTTATTGATAAAACTAAACTTACTCCTGCTAGAATTCTAGTATTATACGTAACAGTTGGTACTATTCTAGGTGGTTTAGGCATATACAAATATCTAGTAGATTTTGCTGGAGCTGGCGCAACTGTTCCTTTAACTGGATTTGGTTATAATTTGGCTAAAGGTGCAATAGAAGGAGTTAAAGATGCTGGTATTATTGGTGCTTTTACTGGTGGTGTTAAGGCAGCAGCAGGTGGAATTGCAGCAGCTGTGTTCTTTGGATATATAGCCTCTCTAATTTCAAAACCAAAGATAAAGAAGCAATAATATATACGAAAAAACCTGCCCTAAGGCAGGTTTCTTTTTATTGATTAAATTTCTTTTGTTTGCTTGCTTTTTTGTAAATTATGTTGTATAGTATTAATGAAAAAGGAATGATATTTATGAAATTTGAAAATTATCAAAGAGCAACTAATTATATAAAAAGTAAAATTGGCGATATTTCTCCTAAGCTTGCTATTGTATTGGGTTCTGGTCTTGGAGTATTAGCTGATGAATTTGAAGATTTAATTACTATTAAATATAAGGATATTCCAGATTTTCCTGTTTCTACTGTTTCAGGTCATGCAGGAGAATTATTAATAGGTACAATTAGTGGTGTTCCTATAATTGCAATGAATGGAAGATTTCATTACTATGAAGGCTATAATTTAGATGAAGTTACTTTTCCTATTAGGGTTTTTAGTTCATTGGGAATAACTGATTTACTGCTTACAAATGCTGCAGGTGGTATTAATTTAGATTTTCAGCCGGGAGATTTTATGGTTATAAATGACCAATTATCTTTTTTTGCTGATTCTGCTTTAAGAGGTAAAAATTTAGAAGAGTTTGGTACACGTTTTCCTAGTATGTCCCAAATATATGATATAGATTTCTCCCGAAAATTATTTGATATTATAAATAAATACACCAATCGTGCACAAACTGGTGTATATGCTTATATGAAGGGACCTTCATTTGAAACTCCTGCTGAAATTAGAGCTTTACGTGTTTTAGGATCTGACGCTGTTGGTATGTCTACAGTTCCAGAAGCAGTTGTCGCAAAGCATTGTGGCATGAAAGTTGTAGGAGTGTCTTGTATAACAAATATGGCCGCAGGTATATCTTCTTCTTTGAGCATAGAAACAGGTGAATTGTCACATGATGATGTTAAAGAAACTGCTGATAAAGTTAAGTATACTTTTAAAAATATTGTTAAAGACTATATAAAATTATTCAAAGTCTTGTAAGATCTCATTTAGTTCACCTTTACTATATACATGTATTCCCTGCTCTAGACTCGCTTTATCTGTTTCTGGTAAATATTCTGTTGCAATGTTTGTATTCATATATAATTCTTCTTTTTCATTATCATCTATGCTATATACTTTTATTTGTTTTTCGACTTCTCGTAATACATAATGTTCTTTATTTGTTTCTTCTTCTGATACTGCTGGTTCTATTTCATTTATCTCTATTTTTCTTTCCTCTTTCTGTTTCTCTTCTCGCTTTTCTTCCTGTTCTGCACTTCCGATGCTTCCGTCTTCTTGTATTATTTCATCTACTTTAGGCAATTTAAGCTTTGTTCCTATATATATTGATAATGCAAATATTAATATTATAATTATTGTAAAAATTATAAATTTTTTCATAAAAATCATGGCTCCTCTTTGGTTTTATTATTTACCAAAAAAGAGCCTATTATACAAATATTTACAATATTTCATGAGTATTTTATGTTTTCTGTCCCTGTTCTTTTGCAAGTGTTTCAGATTGCAATTTAACAACTTTTCCATTATCTCTTACACTTATATAGTCTTCTATACTTAGTTTTATTACTGTTACTATTGGAACTGCTAAGAACATTCCTATTATTCCAAAGTATGCGCCAAATAATGTTACTGAGAATATTACTAGTATTGGACTTATATTTAATGAATTTCCTGTTATTCTAGGGTTTATTATGTTTGCGTCAATTTGTTGTAATATAATTACTGTTACTGCCATCCATATTGCCTGAGACACGCCTCCTGTTAATGCTGTTATTATTACAGCAACTGCCACAGCAATTACAGCTCCTAGGTATGGTATTAAGTTAAATAGCCCTATCATAAATCCAAGTAGTACTGCATATTTTACGTGTAATATACTCATTGCAATCGATACCATTATTCCCACAACAAATCCATCTAATAATTGACTTGATAAGAATTTAAAGAATACTTCGTTTGAACGTCTAAAGTTTTTGCCTATGTCTTTGTATGTGTCATTTTTAAAGATTGCTTTACAAAATCTTCTTGCAAAGTTTAGTATATCACTTCTTTCGGCTAATATGTATATTGATACTACTAGTGTTACAAATATATCAAATAATGTAGTTGCAAGCCCTAGTACTCCTTTTATATATTGACCTAAATTTTCTATACTAAAGTATTGAGTTAAATCTATATCTCCTAAACTCTCAATTAACTGTGTTGCATTTATTTTATTTAATATTGAATCTTCTGGCATTTCTTTTATTGCTTCTATTGCTCTTGTATAGTAGCTTGGCAAGTTAGTTACTAAATCCATTATACTCTCTGAGGCTGTTGGTATTACAAATTTTATGACTAATACGCAAAAGATTATTGCTATTGCATAGACTATAAATATTGATAATCCACGCACTCCTTTTTTTAGTCCCATTTTTCTTAGTCTTCCTTCTATGCCTCTACATGGTATGTAAAATAAATATGCTAAGATTATTGCCATTATAAATGGATATAAAATGCTTATTAGTCCTTTTAACCATGTTGTGATTTCTCCAAATTTGTCTAATACTTTATATACTGCAATTACTGCTACTGCAAATGTGAACCAATATAACCATTTGGTTAGTACTTTTTTTTCTTTTTCCATATTAAATTTCCTTTCTTTTTTCAACGATAATTCCAATCGGGCAATGGTCGCTACCATATACATCACTATAAATTATAGCCTCTTTTATATTTTTTTCTATTGATTTTGATGTTATAAAGTAGTCTATTCTCCAACCTACATTTTTTTCTCTAGCATGAAACATATAAGACCACCATGTATATGCATTTTCTTTTTCTGGATATAGGTATCTAAAAGAATCTACAAATCCTGAGTTTAATAATTCTGTCATTTTTCCTCTTTCTTCATTTGTAAATCCTGCATTTCCTACATTTGTTTTTGGATTTTTTAAATCTATTTCTTTATGTGCAACATTTAAGTCTCCACATAGTATTACTGGCTTTTTCTTATCCAATTCTATTAGATACTTTCTAAATTCATCTTCCCATATCATTCTATAATCTAGTCTTTCAAGTTCCCTTTTTGCATTAGGCGTATAACAGTTTACTAAGTAAAATTCTTCAAATTCTAGAGTTATTACTCTTCCTTCTTGGTCATGTTCCTCAATGCCAATTCCATATGTAACTTTTAATGGCTCTAGTTTTGTAAATACTGCTGTTCCTGAGTACCCTTTTTTTACTGCACTATTCCAATATTGTTTATAACCTTCAAAGTCAATTTCTGCTTGTCCTGGTTGCATTTTTGTTTCTTGTATACAAAATATGTCTGCTGATTCTTTTTCAAAAAATTCGCTAAATCCTTTTGTCATTGCTGCTCTTAATCCATTTACATTCCATGAAATTAATTTCATTATTTACTTATCCTTTCCTTCTAACAAAGGGCGACTATCAGTCGCCCCCTAATCTCTAATATCTAAGTTCTATTATTTTACATATATATAACATTCTAAGTTTCTTCTTCCAAATATTTCACATTCTCTATATGTATCCATATATACATCTAGTTTGTTATTTTTTATTGCTCCTCCTCTATCTTGTACTACAAACCAACCACCATTTGGCTTATTTGCAAAATATGGTATATATATTACTGTTCCAATTGGATATGCTGAACCTGCTGCTACTGTGTACCAAGATGATGCTCTTGCTCCTGATGATGTTATTCCATATCCTGGTGATGATGGCGACTTTCCACAGGTTGATGCTGTATATGCTGATGCATTTAGTGTTTTTACTTGTGGTTCAATTCCTTCTACTACTTTTGCTAAACTTTTTGCGTTTTGAGCTGTTACACCACTCACTCTATATGTGGTTGAATTTCTTGTTGATACTTCTAATGTCTCTGTTACAATTTCTTTTACTGGTTGTGATACTATTTCACTGCTTATTTCTATTTTTTCTATTTCAATATCATTCTGATACTTCACTCTATATATTGATTCCTTTTTTCCTACTTTGCCTTTTTTCTGTACTTTATAATTTTTTGATTTGTTGTTTAAGTCAACTTCTTTTCCTTTCTCATCTACTGTTTCATAAGGTATTTCTTCTGTTTTTGTTACTATTTTTTCTGTTATTGGTGAATAGTTTGATAATATTTGCTCTATTGATATTTTCTCACTTTCTTCTGCTAGAGTTGTTAGTTCCGTAGGTGTTTCTGATGATGTGGTTATGGTTATGCTTGAGTTTTCACCTGAAATTTCTGAGTCTAATGAAGGAAATACACTTTCTGTTGGTAATACAATTATGTGGTTTTCTTCTAGTATTTCTGATACTACCTTTTTTGTTGTAATTACTTCTATTTGGTAATTATCTGATAGGACGATTTTTACTGTATTTAAGTTTGCTGTAGTAGCTCTTACCCCCACACCAAGCATAAATATTAGAGCAATAGTAATCAAAGCTATCTTTTTTATTGATAAAGATGCTTGTTCATTTTCTTTCATACGTCTATAATACCTCCTAAAATTTACATGATGTGATTATACTATTAATTACCTCATTTGTCAAATTTTTTCGTTTTCCCTTTTTCCCTTGAATTTCTAGGGAAATAGCATTTTCTGATTTTTTTGTATTAAAAAATATGTCGATATATACTATTTGCGATATTTGCAAAGTCTTGTAAAGTTAGGGCTTCTCCTCTAATTTTTTCGCTTATTCCTAAATTTTCTAAGATATTTTTTATTTCTTCTTTGTTTTTAAATATGTCACAATGTGATAGTGCATTTATTAGTGTTTTTCTTCTTTGCATGAATGCATATTTTATAATTTTGAATAATTTTTCTTCATCTTTTACTTGTATTGGTGGCTCTTTCCTTATTTTTAGTTTTATAACTTCTGAGTCAACTTCTGGCACTGGTATAAATGATGTATTTGGTACTTTTAATACTATTTCCGCTTCTGCATAATAATATATACTATATGTAATTGCTCCACTTAGTTTTCCTCCTGGTGTTTCACATAGCCTGTCTGCGACTTCTTTTTGTATCATTACTGTTATAGTTTCAATATCAGTTTTTTCTTCTAATAGTTTCATTATTATTGGTGTTGTTATATAATATGGTAAATTTGCCACTACTTTCACACTTTTTATTCCTATTTCCTGTTTTTCTTTTGATATTATGTCATTTAAGTTTACTTTTAGAATATCTTGATTTATTATTTCTATATTTTCATATAGTGAAAATCTGTCTTTCAATATCTTTATCATTCTTTCATCTAATTCTACTACAATTACTTTTTTAGCCTTTTTTAATAGTTCATTTGTTAATGTTCCTAGTCCTGGTCCAATTTCTATTACTAAATCTTCATTAGTAATGTTAGCACTTTCTATTATATTTGACACCACTTCATCATCTATCAAAAAGTTTTGCCCTAGTGATTTGTTTGCATTTATTCCATATTTTTTCATTATGAATTTTGTTTCTTCGTATATGTTCATGCTTTTTATCCTCCCTAGATAAAATTTTACTATTTTATTTTTATCATACAAGTTCCAAAAAATCAATTGCATGCATGATTAACTTATACAAATATGTTGGAAAATCTAAATGCTAATATAGACTTTTTTAACAACATTAAAAAGCTGCCAAAATTCTCAGTCCCTATTTGCAATAGCCTATTTCTTTATTTCTACCTTTCTCCTTACATATTCATAAGCTATCACACCAGTAGCCACTGCCGCATTTAAACTTTCTGTTTTGCCTAGCATTGGTATTTTGGCTTTTTGATGTGCTATGTTTAGTATTCCTTTTGATACTCCTTTTGCTTCATTTCCTATTACTATTATCTTTTTGCTAAAGTCTATGTCATAGATTGAGTTTTCTGTTTCTAATGATGTTGCTATTATTTTATATTCATGTTTTGTTATGTTTCTTATTGTTCTTATTATGTCTTGTGATTCTATTACTTTTACTCTAAATATTGCTCCCATTGTTGAACGTACTACTTTTGGGTTGTATGCGTCTACTGTGTCTTTTGATACTATAATTTGTGTTAGTCCTACACTGTCTATTGTTCTTATTATTGTTCCTAAGTTTCCTGGGTCTTGTATTCCATCAAGTACAAATATTATGTCTTCATTATAGTTTATTTTGTCTTCTGTGTTTTCCATTTCTATTACCGCTAACATTCCTTGAGGATTTTTTACGTCTGTTAACCCTAAAAATACTTTTTCAGATACATAAATACAGTTATATTTTGCAATTTGGTACAATAGTTTTTGCTCTATACATTGCTCTTTCATACATTCTTCACAAACAATTATCATTTTGATTTTTATTTTTTCTTCTATTGCTTCTTGTATTAGTTTTATTCCTTCTATTATAAATTGCTTTTTGTCTTCTCTGTATTTTTTGTCTTTTAGCTTTTTTACGTTTTTTATGATTTCATTGTCTTTGCTTGTGATTATTTGCATTTTTATATCCTCCCATTAAATAATCTGTAGAAATTGTTTTGTTTCTTTTATGATATCGTTTTCATTTTTCATATTGTATGTTATATATGGATTTATTCCTGATGAAAATTTTATTCTATTTTTATATTGTTCTACTAGTTTTGGAACTGACTCCATATTGAACTTTTTAGAGTCTAATGTAAATATTATCTTATTTCCTTTTTGCATTACTTTTATAATATTTGCTTTTTTTGCTAATTGTTTTATTCTTGTTATTTCTAATAAATTATTAACTTCTGGTGGCATATTTCCAAACCTATCTATTATCTCATCTATTACCTTTTCTATATCATTTTCATTTTTACACAAAGCAATGTCTTGATATATTTCAATCTTTTGACTACCACTTTGTATGTATTCATCTGGAATGAAGCTTGAAATGTCTAAATCAATTTGGATATCATATTCTTGTTCTACTTGAATTCCTCGCATTTCTTTAACTACTTCGTCTAATAATTTACAGTACATGTCATAACCTACTTCACCCATATGTCCATGTTGTACCTCTCCTAGCATACTTCCTGCTCCACGAATTTCTAAGTCTCTCATTGCTATTTTAAAACCTGAACCAAATTCAGTAAAATCTTTTATTGCTCTAAGCCTTTTTTCTGCTATTTCTGGTAATAGTTTATCCCTTTTGTAAGTAATATATGCAAATGCTTCTCTATCACTTCTTCCAACTCTACCCCTTATTTGATATAATTGTGCTAACCCTAATCTATCTGCATTTTCAACTATTATGGTATTTGCATTTGGTATATCTATACCTGATTCTAATATAGTTGTACATACCATTACATTTGAACTTCCCCAGATATATTCTTTCATTATATTTTCGATTTCTTCTCCACTCATTTGTCCATGTGAAAAAACTACTTTTGCTTCTGGCACTAAGTTTTGAATTTCTGTGGCTTTTCTTTCTATTCCTTCAACATTATTATATAAATAGTATACTTGGCCATTTCTTTCTAATTCTTTTGTTATAGCTTCTTTTACTACCTCTTCATCATATTCTAATACATAGGTCTGTACTGGTTTTCTATCTTGTGGTGGTTCATATATAACAGACATATCACGAACTCCAACAATTGACATATGAAGGGTTCTAGGAATTGGTGTGGCTGTCATAGTAAGAACATCTACATTTGTTTTATATTCTTTTATTTTCTCTTTATGCTTAACACCAAATCTATGCTCTTCATCTATTATTAATAGTCCTAAATCTTTAAATTCTATATCTTTACTTAATAACCTATGTGTACCTATTATAATATCTATTTCTCCTAATTTTAATTTTTTTATGATTTCTTTTTGCTGTTTTGCACTTCTAAAACGATTCAACAGTTCAACAGTTATTGGATAACCTCTCATTCTTTCCTTAAAGGTTTCATATTGTTGGCTTGCAAGAATTGTTGTTGGTGCAAGATATGCAACTTGTTTCGAGTCCATACATGCTTTAAAAGCAGCTCTAAGTGCTACTTCTGTTTTTCCATATCCAACATCTCCACATAATAGCCTATCCATAGGTTTTTGCATTTCCATGTCTTTTTTTACTTCTTCTATACATCTTAGTTGGTCTTCTGTTTCTTTGAACGGAAAATCGTCTTCAAATTGCTTTTGCCAAGGTGTGTCTTTTGAAAAAGCATATCCTTTTGATTTTTCACGTTTTGCATATAATTCTATTAAATTTCTTGCAACTTCTTGTAGGTTAGATTTAACCTTTGCTTTTGTTTTTGACCATTCTTGACTTCCAAGTCGATTTAATTTTGGTGCCTCGTTTTCTCCACCTATATATTTTCTTACACTATCTAAAGCATCTGTTGGAACATATAGAATATCATCATCTTTATATCTAATTTTTATATAATCTTTTATTATTTTATCTGCTTTTATAGTATTTACACCTATAAATTGTCCTATACCATTAGTTCTATGAACAATATAGTCTCCAATTTTTAAATCAGAGAAAATTACTGTTTCTCCTTCTCTAAATTCTTTACTTAATCTTTTACTTTTTTGTTTTAAATATCCTTTTTTATTTTCTTCATTTATTTGTTCACTAAAAATATTATCTATTTCTTTTAATTCATTATATTTAAAAGTAAATACTTTATCTTTTTTTATAATCACATCTTGATTTTCTAAGTATATCTTATCGAATCTATCTAACCAATTGAAAATTTGTTTATCATTATACATGTTGTTTAGAACATAGGGTATCTTCTTTTGTTTTTCTATTAAATGTTTTAAAACTAATTCATTATCTGATAATATTGCTTCTATTCTTAGCTTTACCTTATTAATTTCATCTAAAAACATTATATAATTGTTATTTGTGTATTCTAATATATTTGATTTTGCTTCCCCTATTTCTTCATTTGCAGGATAAATTTCAACCTTTTCTAGATTTTCAATAGACCTTTGACTAGAGATATTGAAATATCTTATAGAATCCACCTCATCTCCCCAAAGTTCTATTCTTGCACCTTCTGTTTCAGATAAAGCAATGTCTATAATGTCTCCTCTAATACTAAATTGTCCTCTTCCTTCTATTAATTCACATCTTTCAAATCCAAGGTTAACTAATTTTTCTTTTATTTCTTCTATATTATAGGTTTTTGATACTTCAAATTTTATTATATTTTTATATAATATTTCCTTAGATATTATTGGTTGCATGATGGCTTCTATTGGTAGTATTACAATTTCTGCTTCTTCTTTATACATTTTATTTATAGCTTCTATTCTTTCATATAATAATTCTTTGCTTTGAGCCTCAACTTCATAAGTTGTAATCTCCTTTTTTGGAAATAGTAATGCATTTTTACTAAAGTATTTACAATATTTTAGTAGTTCTTTTGCTTCTATTTCATTATATGTTATTATACATATTGGTCTTTTTATCAATTTTAAAGTAGTTCCTAGTATATAAGATTTAGACATATCAGTTAAGCCCAATAAATATATTGGGCTGTTTTTATTTTGAGTTTCTTTAATGTATAAATTAAATTGCTCATTATTTAATAATTTTTCAGTTATATTTTTCACTTTTTTCCATTCCTTCCTTAAGGCTTGATTTTAAAGTATTTCTCTATCCTTCTTTTTCCTTAGGAAATTAATGTATTAATTATATAATAGAATTGTTAAGAAATCAATACATATGGTTTACAATTTCACGACAAATGATGTATTAAATTGTAAAATTTTGTAGATTTGCCAAATTCATTCGACAATTCCTTGATATTTAAGTCTATATGTGATAAAATGAATATATTGCGTAAATCAAGATTTAGAGTAGAAAAGGAGGCTTCTATGAAAAATGTAAGTATAACTATATTAACAAATAATGAAATCGACACTCGGTGGCCTTCTAATGGCAGCTTAACTTCTGATTTAGTAAAAATAGCTGTCGAAAAAGGCTGTAAGATCGGTTTAATTACATTTAAAAAACCGCTATATCACCCTGAAATTGGCTTGAGAGACTTCTGTCTCTTAGCTTTAGAGGCTTTTTATAAACTCATACTTAATTCGTGCTTCATTATAGACACAAGTGAGTTAATAAATAATAACAAATTATATGTAGCCTTTTCTTAAAACCAAATGTGCCCACCAATAACTGTAAAAGTTATTAGTGGGCACGTTATTATATATAATTTTATTAAAATCTAGACAACATATAATAATATGCATAGAAAATGCAATAAACTGCCTATACAGATACAAATATGAAATACTGAATGAATATATCTATGTTTTTTACCTATTCCATATAATACTGCTCCTATAGTATATATTATTCCTCCTGATATTAGTAAGCTGAATCCTCCAATTCCTAAAAGTGATGGTAATAAGTTTGCTTTAACAATTATGCACCATCCCATAGCTATATAACAAATCATTGAAAATAATTTATACTTTTTTAAATCTATCGAGTTTAATACAATTCCTAAAATTGCCATTCCCCATATTATTCCAAATATTATCCATCCTGTTGCTGTATCATATTGTCTTAAAGTACATAATGCAAATGGTGTATATGAACCTGCTATTAGTAAAAATATTGAGCAGTGATCTAATATCTGAAATACTTTTTTTGCTCCTAGTTTTGGGCTTAAACCATGATATATACTAGACATTGTATATAATATTATCATTGTACTTCCAAAAATAGCACTACTAACAATTCCATACACATTTGAATGAATACTAGCCATTACAACACAAAGAATTATAGCTACAATTCCCATAACTCCACCCACTATATGTGTTGTCATATTGAAAATTTCTTCACCTTTAGTATATGTAGGTAAAACTCTGTCAGTTAATTTTATTCTATTCAATTTTATCCTCCCAATTAGTAGAATTTTGTCGTTTACCGTCTTTTAAATCGCGTCATCTAGTATTTAATACTATATCATATATACTATTTTTAGTCAATCTTTTATATATAAATTTTCATATAAATATTACATTCAATATCGTATATTTTGTATATAAATTGGGGGTTGTGGGTATGATTATATGTTTTTAAATTTATACAAAATTATAAATATACATTGTAGGGGCGATTATTAATCGCCCGCTCTTCGAAGAACATGCTTAAGAATATAAGTTTTTTAGCAAGCCTTTGTTAGAACGGGCGATTGCTAATCGCCCCTACATCTCTCTACAATTTTAAATTCACCTAAAAATTCATCCTCCCCACAAACACAAATTTATGCTGTTATTTATCTCCAAAAACAGAAGATGTCGAAATTAAAGAGGTTACATTTTTGTAACCTCTCATCTCTAATCATTGCCGTTGTATGTATTTAGTGTTTAAATTTTAATCGTTCGTTTCCTCTGGTGCCCCTACTGGGCAACATTTTTTAACGAACATGATTATTGCACCACTTAAACCCCTCTTGAACTCCTAGCTGATAAACACTTTTAAATGTTTTCGTAAATACTCTTACAATTATCCTTTCTTTAAAATTTAATTCATTTTTTATTTCATTTAATACTACATCTTTTTTCATATATAAAATCTCCTTACTTTCATTTTATACATGAAATATAATTAAAACGGTTCCTTATGAGAAACCTTTTATCAAAAGCACGAAATCATATATGAAAATTTAAAAAAGCACTTTCATAGTGCTTATACTATAGTTTTATATAATTTTTTAGAATCTACTCTTAATGCTACTGCTATTCTTTCTATTGTTAAAATCGTAGGCATTGTTTCTCCATTTTCTATTCTACTCAAATGCCCCTTACTCATACCTGTTAATTCTGCTAGTCTTTGTAAAGTTATATTCTTTTCTTCTCTTGCTTGTTTCAACAAAATTTCTATTCTCATAAAAAACTTCTTTTGTTAGTATGTCTTATTTCTGTAATATCATACTTCCAGTTTCTTATGAGAAACTTTGCTTATTTTATATAAAAAGGCCAGTTGTCTAGCCCCCATTATAATATTTTCTTAATTATATTATAGCATAAATTATGTTAATTGTGTGTCGAAAGGTGTCGAATAAATAAAACAAATTAATAATTGGAAGAAGCACCTACTTTTGTAAGTGCTTCTGAATACGTAGATATGGAATAATTCGAAAGTTTGGCAGTACTTTCATCTCTTTTAACCACTAGGGTGCGTGGATGCCATTGCATTGTCCACCTCAATTAAACCATTTATTTGGAAGAGCACTCACATTTCTGCGAGTGCTTCTCATTAACATAGGTTTGACAGGTGTGCCCTTTCCTGTATTTCTTTTGACCTTATTTCTAAGGTGTGTGGCAGCACAATCTCCACTTCAAATCCTATATTCTTATTGTATCTTTATTATAACATTTTTATTCCTTATTGTAAACACTTTTGTTTTTTTCTATTAATTTTTTTAAATTTTTGTCTCTAACTCTATAGAATGTCATAATCGAATTTTTACAATGTACATCGTCATTTTCTACCGCTAACCTAATTATGATATTTATATTAGTTTCTTCTATATGTTTTATTACCATTGCAGTATTTTCATTTTTATTGTCCTTTAATATATAATCAGGTTCTTCAATAACTTCTTTTGCCATACTAAAATATAATTCAAAGTCTTCTTTGTGTCTTTCTAATATATGGTTGTATCTTTCTGCTGTTAAAACAACTTCTTCTGTTGGTATACTATTCGATATTTCATTAAATTTATTTTTATCTATTTTACCTATGTTAATATATTCTTCTTCCATTTCTGTTCCTTTCTTGTACATTTTACTATATTTTTATTTTATATGCAATAAAATGACTAGATTTCTCTAGCCATTATAATATATCTATATGTACTACATTTTTCATGTTAGTATTATTAGTATAAGTATATCTAGCTCTACCACTTGCAACGTATTCCCTACATTTTGCAAGTACTCTAGCTTTGTCTATATTTTTTACTTTTATGTCTGAAGCTTTTCCTGAAATATGTCTTGAATTTGATACAGAGCCTGATACTTTAGCGTTGTGTTTTGCACATCTACAACCACTTGTTATTGTCATAGGTTGTCCAAAATACTCTCTTATTTCATCTAATATTTTAACTAGATTTAAGTTTATACTATTAAATCCACAACCGCATTTACACGCAAATTCTGACTGTTTGAAGTGTTTTATATCGTTCCATGATAAACTTTTATTATCTCTTGCATTTACTGTCTGAGTTCCTGCTATACCGTCTGCTGTAACCCCTAATTTTATTTGTTCTGCTTTTATTACTTCAATTAATTTTGCGTCTGTTTTTGCTCCATATATTCCGTCTACTACTAAGCCGTAATTTCTTTGAAATTCCTCTATTGCTCCTATTGTTCCATTTCCTGCTATTCCATCTATTGTTCCACCATAATATCCTAAGAATCTTAGGTTCATTTGTCTTTGTTTTACATTTAACATCTATTTGTCCTCCTCTTTCTTAATATTTTCGCTTGTACTGTCTTTTTTAGTAAAGTAATATGTAAATACTGCTGTAATTAAATTAGTTACTAATATAAGTAAATTATCTGCTAATGTTGCACCTTTTAAATTTGCTATTACTACTATAAATAGTAATGTTATCATTGCTACTGTTATAAAACTTTTTAAATCAGTAAATGCTTTTATCATAAAACCATTCCTTTCTATCTATAAAAATTTCGATATTCCTAAAATGCTTGCAACTATTGTTAAGATAGCTACAAGCACCCAAGATAATATTTGTTTTTTTGATGTTCTCCAATTTTCTGCATCTTTTAGCACTGTTTCTTTTTCTATTTTACTGTCTAATTTTTCATACTTCTTTTCTAGTTCATTATATTTTTCTTTTAGTATTTCTGTTTCTTTGTTATTTGCTGTGTTACTTCTCATTATTGCTTCTTTAAAGTTTATACTTGTTGCTTTTAAGTCTTCTGCTATATTCTTTATTTGTTCTATTGTTATTGATAAAGACTTGTCTATACTGTTTGTAACTTGCTCGTTTTTATCAAGTCTTTTCTCTGCTTCATTAAGTCTTTTTGTGTTTGATTTTGTTCGTTCTTCTAATGCAATTAGTCGTTCAGATATTTCCATCTACTATTCCTCACTTTCTAATAAAGCTTGTACATCTTCTTTGTATTTTTCGGGTACATCCTCAATAGTTTTTAATTTCTTTTGAATTAATCTAAACCATACTTTTACCATAGTTTTATACCTCCATATCTTTTTCTATCATTGCTAGTTGTATTTCTGTTATTTGCTCATTTAAACTTTCATTTTCTTTTGTTAGTGTTTTTATTTGTTCCATCAGTTCTTCGTTTGTTATTTCTGGTTTTGGTTCTACATAGTTTTCATTTATATAGAAACCATTTTCTTCACTGTAGCAATATTTTGCTACTTCAATGTTTTCAGGTATTTCTTCTACCTCAAACATATTTATGACCTCATCTGGTCCATACGCTATTGCACGATTATTGTCTACATTGATATTTCTGTGCTCTTCGTCTAGTTCATAAGTATTAGATATTTCTATAATTTCATTGTTTTTGTTTGTTAAAATATATTTCATTTTTAATCATTCCTTTCTTTTAATCTAATATTGTTACACTTGCTGTAGCTGATATTTGTGTTCCTGTGTTGTTTGCACCTGTCCACCAGTTAGCTATAAAAGTCTTACTTTTCAACGCTTCTCCATAGGTATATTTTTTTGTTTTTGCAGTAGTAGTATAATAAAGTTCTTCAGAAAATTCCCAGCCAAACTTCCAACCTTTATAAACGTCGCTATAAGGGTATAATCCAAATTTAAAATCAATATTCTCTCCACTTATTGTTAAAGTTTTTGTAGAAGAATACATCGTATTTTCTTTATCAAGAACTTTTCGATTAATTAAAATCACATCTCCCCAACTTATACTACCAAAATTTTCAGTACTAATAGTTGAATTAACTTTAATTCTCATCATATCGTCTGGTCTTACTGTAGTTACCATTTCTCCTGCTTGTCCATCTGTTATTGCTATTCCGTTTATTTGTTCTGTTGATGATGTTATTGTTTTTACTAGGTTTGCTAGATAGCTTAAGACTGCAACATACAAATCACAAGTAGAACTATAACTGTGACTTATAAGCACATCATTTTCGCTTAATGCTACTGCTGATATTACATATAATGAATAGCTTATCGGAGTTAATTGTACATCATTTTCTCTTGTAATTATTGTATTATTCACATTACATAATACAGCACATAAATAATAATTATTATTCCCATGTATTATCTGCACTTTACTTTCATTTAGTGCTACTGCTGATATTATTGTACCAGTGTTAGAGCTTAACCCTAAGTCTAGGTCTCTTTCTACTGTTAAAACTGTATTATTTATTGATACTAGTGAAATGTATAATACCAGATTAGAGCCACTACTGTGTGCAATAATCACTTTATTTTCTTTTAATTTTACTGCTGATATTGCTTTTCCCGAATTAACAGTATTAGACAATTGTGTATCCATTCCTTTCGTTATAGATGTTCCTGAAACATTTATGATTATTGAGTATAGCAGTAGGTTCGATGTATACGAGTGTGCTATATATACTTTATTTTCAGATACTTTTATCGCCGATATTATATTTCCTGCGTAGTTGTTAGTAATTGTAGTATCAGAACCTTTGCTTATAGTAGTACCGTCTATAGTACAAATTAGTATAGCTAATCCATAACCAGAAACAGTGCTGTAAGAATGAGCTATAAGCACTTTACTTTCGCTTAATGCTATTGCTGATATTACACGTCCAGTGTCTACCAATAAGCCGAAACCAGTATCTGTTCCCGTTGTTATAACTGTTCCACTTATCGTACAAGCTACTGCTCTTAAAACATAATCACTGCTACTATAAGAGTGCGCTATAAGTACCTTATTTTCACTTAATGCTACTGCTGATATTACTCTTCCTGTATTACTTGTCGAACTTATTACTGTATCTGTTCCAACTGTTATTTTACCTTCATCTATTATACATACAATTCCATACAGATAATAATTATTACCATATGAATGAGCAATGAATACTTTATTCTTATCTAAAGCCACTGCTGAAATTATTCTTCCCGACATTGTTGTAGTACTTATAGCTGTATCCTTTATTTCATCAGTCTCACTATAATCACTCAAAAATCTAACAAAATCCCCAGCATTTACAACACCTTGTGCTTTTGCTTCTGGGATTATTCCTTTAATAAATTCTTCTATGTTTGTACCGACTTAAATTATTTCTTCCTTGCATTATGTGTCGCCTCCTTCTACTGTCCTTATTAACACTACTGTCATATTTATATTTTCTGTTACTTGTTTAGAAGTTGTTAATATTAGACGTCCATTTTCTGTAAATTGGTCTAAATCTGATATTTTCTTTTTATCTTCTTCTGATAATGCACAATCTGGGAAATCATTTTCTGTTATATTACTATCTTCTATTATGTATTCATATTTATTTGTTGTAGTGTTTAGTGTCCAGTTTGAACTTAGTAGAGTAAGTATTTTTCGGCGTGGGGTTATCTCTAGAAGATTTGTATTTGTTTTATTTAATGCACTTTGTAAACTATTAATTATATTTAATAAGTTTACTGCAACGTCTCCACTTAATGTATCTTTAACTGTATCACAATAATTTGATAAGTCTTCTATTAATTCATCTGCCTCTGCTTTTGTTGTTATTCCTAATTGAGCAAAAAACTGGCTTTTCTTTAAGTTTATATCATCTAGTACGTCTTGAATATCAATATCAATTAGACTTGTTACAATACCTGCAAAATCCGAATTTCTTCTTGTATCTTCTATATCATCTAAATCTACTGTCGTTTTCGTATCTCCTACTGTAATTTTTGCAAGGCATAATTCATAAACATCAGCTGTTCTTTCTAGTGTCGCAAAATCTGCGTCTGTTCCCTCTTTTATGTATAAAGATGTTTTTCTTTCGGCTAAAGTATCATCTGCTTTAACCACAACCATATCTTTTCTGATTTTTCCTAAACTTAAATTGACTGGTAATACTGCATCATTTTCTAGTTCAAAATCTAATCCTTTTATTATTCCTGCTCCCTTTGTTACTCTTACATTTAACCCCAAGCTAGTTACTACTTTCATACTGTAGTCGCCATAGTTCTTATATTTTCCAAAATAAACACCAGTTGACAAGAATTTATGAAAATAATTCCTAAATATCGCTGCAGGATATTCTCTGTCATCTGCAATGCTATCGAAAGGGAAACTTTTCAATTCAACCATTTATCATATCACCCCTTTGTTTGTTATTTTCTGTATTTGCTCTGCTAATCCTGGTGTCTTATCTCCAAAAGTTACTTCTATGTTAGTTTTGTTTCTTTCGTATGTCTCTTTTATTTGTGTTATTCTTTTATCTTCCGTGTATCCTTCTGTTTCTATTGTTACAATATCCCCTAAATCCCAATCTTTTTCGTATTCCATGTTTGGTATTTGATATATTGTTCCTTCAATGCTTTTAATTTGTTTATAATCTTCTAGTTTCTTCTTACTTTCTTCTGCTAAATCTTGTATCTCTGTGCTACTCATATCAAACAGTGCTTCTCTTCTTGCTAGTCCTGAGTAGTCATTTTCTTTTGCAATTATTAATGGTCTATCTTCTAGTTCTCCTTTTCCTAAGCTGTAACCTGTATTTTTCCAAGACGATTGTTTATCTGTTATCTTTGATGTGCTTAAGTTTCTCTTTTTATCGCTAAATATAATTGGTGGATTTTCGGTTTGATTTATACTTCTATTCCTGCCTTCGAAGACATCAAAAAAAGCACATTTCTGTGCTAAATCTAAAACTATATCCCAGCCTAACCCTGTATCTTTTGAAATATGTTCCATTAATACATCTAAGTATTCATATCTGCTTTGCCAAACCGTTTCTAATCCTCTATTTTGTGTTTCTGCTAACCTTAACCACAAAATATTACGTTCTAGTGTTGCTATGTCGTTATAGTAGGTGTCTATCATATGATTATTGATATAATGCTTAAAGATGTTTTCTGCTTCTGTTTGTGTTACTCTATCATAATTATCTGTTACAGTTAGTCTTCTATTTGTTATTCCTTTTAATTGTCTTCCGCTTATGATTAATGTTTTTGTATTATTACAGTCTAATTGTATATCTTCTATAATCCCTATTTTATTATTTTTTTTGTTTATTATAATGAAGTTATCATGTTGCAATTTATCTACATTCTTTTTGTTTTTATTTATATGCAATTCAAATGTACCTACTCCATGCCATGACCTATTAAATATTAGACTTTCATAATCAGAAATAACCCCCAATAATTCAAAGTTGCTGTTTGTTATTTCTATCATATTAAACACCTCCATAAGCAATAGCAAATTCCACATCTATTGTTCCTATGTCGCTTTCATTGTCCCCGCTGTATCGTATTATATTGTCTCCCCATGTTAATTTAAAGAAGTCTCTATGTTCTAAATCTATCCAATTGAATACGTTTTCTTTTGTTCCATCTTCTTTTAAAATGTCAACTGTTTCATTGCCATAGGCTGTATTAATAATTAAAGTTTCTCCTTCTTTTAAAGTTCTGTTTACTTTTATGCTTTCTCCTGTTGTATCATTATACACAATAGGGTTTGTTACTGGTCCATGATATTGTATAAGTAAAGGTATTTCCGTGTCCCCATCATTAGTGATTTTTCTTTGGAAACCAACATTGCTAAATCTGCTTGGAAGTTTTAATGGAAACTTAAGTCCTCCTAAAAATGCTTTAATTGCTAACTTTGTATTTTCTTCATCTAGTAAATATGGGTTATTAGCTGTAAATATAATATCTGCTGTCATATGATTATTAATTCTAGTTTTAAAATCTACAGCATCTTCAATATGAGAATATATTCTATAAGTTTTATAGTCGTTCGTATAAAATAGTAATAGTTCTCCATTATTTTCTGTTTTTGAGTTGTATGTTCTAGGATTTATTATTCGCATTATTTTTCTTCTTGTTTTGTATAATTCTTCTCTATTGTCTGCTCTTATAGTCGCTTGTAATCTTATGACTCTATCTTCTAATAATATTCCATATACATCAGAACCGTCTTGAAGTGGTGCTTGTGTTCTCTCTTGCATTGTTTCTGGTATTCCTAAGCCTTCTATATGGCTTAATAAAATATCTCCACTCATATCGAAAGTAATTTGTTCATTTAAGCCTAAATTTATTACTTGTAATTTCTGCATCTTTTACCTCCTACAATATATACGACAAACTATTTGCTAGATTTCTGTTAAGTGTTTCTTGTTTTTTCCACGCAACAGATGGACTGTCAATTGGAGATGTTATAGTATTGTTTTGCTCTACATTTACAGTCTTGTTAACTACTGTATTCCCTGCAACACCAGAAGAAATTTTTGCATTTAAAGATGTTAACTTGGCAATGTTACTTTCTATTGCAGAGTCAATTGTTACTTGTATTGCACTTATTGCATTTTGTATCTTTTGCATTGCTGTTTCAGTAAAGCCTTGTCCTAATTTTTCTCCAAAACTTTGTCCTGTTATTTCGTAATCATCTCCATAGCTTTGAAGTAAATTTAAAATTTGTTCTTGGTTTTGCTCTACATTTAAAAGCATTGCTTGTGCATTTTGTTCTGCCATTTCCTTTTGCCTATTATAATATTCTTTTAAATTGTTTAGCTGTGTTTGATATTGTTCTTTTTGTCTTTCTGCTTCTTCTGTTATAGCTTCTATTTTTGCGGATTGCTCATCTTTTAATAAATCCTGTTGCTCTTTTAATGTCTGCTTTTTATCGTCTAACACTCTTTTATCTAATGTCTTGTTATGGTCTTCTACTAATTTTGCTAATTCTTTTTCGTAATTTGCTTTAGTTGTTGCATCATGTTCATAAGCAATTAACTCCTCCAATCTTTTTCTTTTCTTCTCGTAATCACTATCTTCTTCATCTCTTGATTTCTGTTCTTCTGCTTTGTCCAATGCGTCTAATTCGTCTTGTATTGCCTTTATTCTTGCATTGTATTCCTCATTAACAGCTTCTATTCTCGCATCTTTCCATTTTTCTACTAATTCTATGTTTTTATTTATAGCTTCTTCGTCTGCTTCTTGCATTTCTTCAATTTGCTTTTTTATAGCATTTGTTAATTGTGAGACTGTGTTGTCTATGCTTTGAACTCTTAAATCACGTTTTTGTTGTTCATAACTTCTTATTGTGTCTAATTCTTCCTCGTATATTTCTTTTCTTTCTTCTAATGAATATCTTTCATCTTGTAGTATTTTGTTTAAATATTCTTGATGTAGTTTTATTATTTTGTCTAAATCTGACGCCCTCTCAACTACCGCATATTCTGCTCCACGTAAATTTTTTTGGTCTTCTATATATCTTTCGTATTCTTTTGTTTTTTGATTTAAAATTTGTTTTTCTTTTTCTGCTTCTTCTTTTAAATTCTCTATGTTGTTTTCTGTTAATTCTTTTCTTAGCTCATAGAGAGTAATTTCTAATTCTTTCTTTTGTTCTGTTGTTTTTGCTAAGTTATCATATGCGTGCTGATACATTTCTATTTCTTGCTGTATACTTATCTGGTCTAACGATTTCTTGTATTCAATATTAGAAATATAATCATCTAATTCTTTTTCTTGCAATTCTTTTTGTAAACTATATATTTTGGTTGTTAATTCTCTTTTTTCATCTGCTGTTTTTGCATACCTTTTTAGCGCTGTTTGATACATCTGTATTTCTTGTTGCAAACTTATTTGGTCTAGTGATTTCTTGTATTCTATTTCTTTTTTATAATCATCTAGTGCCTTGTTTGAATACGATTTTGAAGATGAACCTCCACTTTTTTTACTCCCTGATGTCTTTTTTGTAGTGACTGGCGTTACCCCCCCGACAGTAGCTGGTGCTGCATTTCCCATCGCAGTTAATAGGTTTAATACACTTGTTAAAGTTGGAATTATATTCGCATAGGAAATCCCAATAGCATTTGCTAATTCCTGCTGTTTTGCTGTATCATTTTCAGCTTGTCTTGCCATTTCTATAAAAGTATTAATTACTTCCATATTTCCTTTTATGGTAGTTTGAGATGTATTCCATGCTTGGTCTGCTTTTGCTTGCTCTGCATTTATGTAGTCTTGGGCTTTGTCTATAATTATACCTTCTGCATTTGCTGCTTCTGGATATGCCTTAGCAAGTTCTTTTATTGCTTCTTGGTACTCCGTTGTGCTTTTATCGCCTTTTTTTACTACATTTAGATAGTCCTGCATTGTTTTAGCGTTTATTTTTAATTGTGCTGCCTCCTGTTGTTGTTTTTTTATTGTTTCTGTATCCATGGCAGTTTTTACTTTTTGTATTGCTTCAGCTTCCGTTAAATATTTATTATTTTCATTTATTTTTTCGTTTAAATCGTCTATTGAATCTCCAAATTTCCCATTAGCTTCTTGATTCTTTTTAAATTGTTTTTCTAAATCTTTTGCATCTTTATATGCTTGTTTCCATTGTTTATTTAATTCGTTCCATTTTTTATAATTTGGACTTTCCCCTGTTCCAGAATATTTTTCTGCTTCTTCTGATAGCCTTTGCATTTCTTGTTCTTTTTGTATTTTTTGTTCTAATAATGAAATTTGTTCTTTTATTTTTTCCGTTTCACTTTCTTGTTCTTTAATGTTTTTATCTGAGTATTCATAAGTTCCTTCTTTTATCTTTTTATATTTTTCTGTAGTCTCATTCAGTTTTGCTTGTGCTTCTTCATTTTCTTTTATTGCAGAAGATAGCATGCTAATTCCAGATACTACAGTGGCTATTGTCGTAGCAATTATAAAAATAGGATTTACTTTTAATGCCTCTGTAAAACTTTTAGTTGCAAACATTGCTTTTAGTGTTGACTCACTATAAGCATCCTTAGCCTTTTTCAGTGCTGTCAATGCCACTGTTACTGCTGCTAAAGTAGTTGCGAAGGCTATCATTCCACTTGTTGCTCCTTTATGGTTTTTTGTAAATTCTGTCAAGCCTTGTGTTATAGATAATTGTAATGAACTAAATTGAGTTAGAGCAGGTATCATACTTTCGCCTATATTTCTACTTAATTCTATATTACTCGCATTAAGTTGAGCTTGAACCCCTTGATACCCTTGTGCTGTTTCTGCTGCTGAACCAGTAAACATTGCAGCTTCATTCATTATTCCGTTATATACTGCTTGTGCTTTTTCTGCTTGTGTTAAGCTATCTGTTGTTTTTCCTAAACTTTGTGCATACTCTTTATACATTACAGAAATATTTTTTTGTACTCCTGCTGCATCAGATAAAACAGAATTTTCCATACGAATACCGCTCTGTGGTTACTTTTACTGCTTCTGATAGTGAATAACACTCTTGCCTATTTCCTACTGCAGCATCTTGTAATACTTTTAACATATCGCCAGTTTGTTCAACTGTAAAACCATAAGTTAGCAAATTTTTCGTAGCAGCAGTTACATCTGAATCGTCCATTAATTTTAATTTATTTACATCATCTATTGTATCTTTGATATCAGACATAGAATTGTTTGTTGCTTTAGCTGTTTTTTGTAATGCTTGCATACTATTAATATAACTAATATATTTGTTTACTCCTTCGCTTACAGCTGACTTAATTTTTGCTAAAGAAGCTACTATTCCAGCAGACATCGCAACAAAGCTTGCGTCTAGTTGACTGTTATTATTTTTTACTTGTTCGTTTTGCTGTTCTATTTCTTGTAGTTTCTTTTTTGCAGTTTCTAATCCCTTTTCTAATGCTTCTGTTCTTATTTTTAAGTCAATTACTAATTGTCCTATTTGAGTTTCATTTGCCAAGCTTTATCCCTCCTTTCGTGTACAAAAAAACACCAGATTTTAATCTGATGTTTTAATTATTTATTTTTTTGTGAAATAAAAACGCCTACTTAAGTGAGCATTTTATTAATAATATTCATAATCTATTTTGTAGTCATCTATTTTATATCCAAAAATAGTTTTTTTTAATTTAAATTTATATACTGACATATATTTTAATTCTTTATCATTAATATTTATATATGCAATATCATAACCATCTTCTAGACAATAGTCTCCATATTTATATGTAAAACTTTCTGCATTTTTCAAGTTTTTCTTTTTTACTGATGCCAAATCCCATGTAAAATTATTGGTAACATACTTTTTTGCCTTAGAATATTCGGACTGAGAAACCAAATCTAAAAATTTTTCCATTGTTTCATATCTAGATAAGCCATTATAATTTACTACAAAAATTATAACTAACAATATTAGTATAACTCCTACCCATACTCTCCAGTCCTTTAAGATATTACTATTCTCTTTTTCCTCCATATTTCCCCCCTCCTAGTCTTATTACTATCTAAAATAAGTACATCTAAAACCCTTCCAATATTTTACAATAAAATATAAAATATTGCAAGTTTTACTTATGGGTTGTATAATATGGTCGAAAGTGAGGTGTATTATATTGAATTATCAAGAAATTATGGAAAATCCACTTAATGCTTTTAAAGATAGTATGATAGACTTTGAAATTTATCGTAATTCCCAATTAATTTCTACAACTAAAGGCTTAAAAAATTCACATCAAGGCAAAGTATATGTAGAATTTTTCCCAGATGTAGATGTTCAAATTGGGGACATTTTAACTAATTCAAATATAAAATATTATATTATCGATGTTGATACGCAAACTTGGCAAGGACAAATTAGTGCAGTTAAAGCATTTTATCAAACAAAACCACCAACTAATCAACAAGTAACTCCCACAATTTATAATATTGGCTCTGCAACAAATTCTATCATTGGTAATCAACAGCAAGCTATTTTAAATAATTCTTCTTTTAGCATTGATGATTTAATCCAACTAATTGAATTATATGGAGACAATGATAAACAACAACTTTACGAATTGTCTTCCGAATTACAAAAACTTCTTGAAAGAGATGATTTTCATAAGAGTAAGTTGTCAAAATTTTGTGATTTAATTGCTAAACATTCTTGGTTGCCTACTGCTATTGCTCAAATTATTAGCACTTTTATACAGATGCCACATTAACTATTGGTGCTTCGGCACCTTCTTTTTTTATTTCATATGTTCCTTCTATGTTAACTTCTAATTCATTTGTTTTGATATTTGTTATATTACCATTAATTAATATCTGTACCATTATATTCTCCTCTTTAAAAATCTTCTGCACTGACAGCTTCTTCTTGACTGTCAGTTGCCTTATTTAATTCTGCATATTTTTCCATTATTATAGGAATTTCATTAGGGTAATAATCTTCTAAAAACTCTCTTTTACTTATTCCTATTTTTATACATATTGCTATTGTTTTTTGAAGCCAATTACCGTCATAATCTTGTCCGTCATTGACTTCATTTCTTCGAAAAAACTTTCTAATTCGTTTATCTTCCAGAACTCTTGAACAATATCTATTAATTCTTTAGGTGTAAGTTCATTTCTTATAATATCTTCATCTATACCCATTAACTCTGATAAAAAGTTAAATGTAAAATTGGGTAATATAATTAATAATTTTGTTACTAATGTCATTATATTTTCTACAGTAAACATCTCAGATAACTTAAAGTCTTGCCCATTGTCAGATAATTCTTTTACAAAATCCTTAGGCAAGTTTTTTAAAGTCTGTAAGGCATTGAAGTATTGACCGCAAGGCATTTTTCTTACTTCTACGTTATGTATTTTTTTTACTTTTGGTAAACTTAAATTTTCATTACTTTTTTCCATTAATTTTCCTCCTATATAATTTTAAGGAGAGTTTTACTCTCCTTATTTTTTATTCGGCTAATTTTGCTTGAATTGCTGTAATTATTTCATCTTTTGTATTACTGTTAGAAACAGTGGTTATTCCTAACTCTGTTGCTTTTGCTAGCAATTGCTCTTTAGTCATTGATGATAGATCTTCTTGCTCTGTTGCTACTGGAACAGATGGTATTGTATCTAGCCACGCTAAATCGTCAGTTGTTTCTGCATCCTTTATAGTTCTTACGTTTTGAATTGTTTTTCCATTAATAGTTTCTATAAGTCTTCTTTTGTAGAATGTTCCACTTATTGTTATTGTAGAAACTTGAGTTCCATTATCTGATGTTTGTAAATCTTGTTTTGCTTTTTTAAATTTTGCTCTGTAATATCTAAACATTCTATATAATCCATCTTTTCTCTTGGCTTTAAATGTCATTGCATAATCCTTGCCTGTTCCATCTCCTCCCCAATGATATTCTTTTGTTGTTTCGTCATATTCTCCATTTTCAAAAATTGCCATTCGGTTTAAATCTGCCTCTGGTACTTCTAATTCAAAATCTTCTCCATCAAACACTTCTTCATCATCATATATTTCATCATCTGCATATATTGGTTCATTTGATGTTTGCACATCCCTAGTTAATTTTTGTGCATATGGTATTTCTGTTGATGCTTCTTTTACTCTGTATGCTGTTTCTGTGTCTTCTAACACTTCATGAATCTTTATTCCACTTAATCCTTTTAGAGCTTTTTTTATTCTTGGCATAATAACGCCCTCCTTTTTATAAAATTTCTTCTTTTTCAAAACGCATCGTTTTGTGTTTTTGTTTACTATTTAAGTCAACTACATCTAAAAAAAGTGTTCTCTCATAGCCTAAATCTTTCATTTTTTCAACTACTTGAATTGCTAGTTTAGATACTTCACTAGATGATTTTCCCCATGCATCAGCTTTTATTGCTAATACACTTGAATATTCTTCATCGTCAGCATCTTCTGCTGGCTCGTTTTGTAATTCCATATAAGTTACACATGGTAATTTTGACCAATCTTGATTACCTTCTTCGCACACTTGTTTTACTTTCTTTTCTGTTTCTAACTCCAATAATTTTTTATATACTATAGGTTTTTGATTAATCATTTCTTAACACTTCCTAACTTATTAATGTCTTGTTTTATTGATTTAATTACTTCTTGTTCTACTTCCTTTGTACTTTTTGCATGTAAATATGCAGGTGTCATAAATGGTTTTGCTGGCATACCTTTCCAATTAGCTTTATATGCTATTCCTTCTGGTCTATCTATATTGCTTTCTTTTCCTCTTTGCCCTGTTCCAAATTCAACATATGGAGCATATTCAAGATTAGTAAATACTTGTGCTTCTGCTCCTTCTTTTGTTGTTTCTGATTTTGTTTTAATTGAGTTCTTTAAATGCCCAGTCTCTCCTGTGGGTGTTAGGTACTTTGCATTTTTTTGTATTTTTTTTGCTCCTCTTTCTAATCCTTTTTTACTACTTTCTTTAATATTTCCACCTAAGCCGTGATAAATTAGCAAGTAGTTCGTCTAAACCTTCTATGTTAGACATTGTTATCACTTCCATTCACAAGTAATGTTGTATGACTATCTCCTGTTATTTTGCTTTTAATATCATAATCATTGCCATTGTAAACAAGTATATTTCCTATTTTACCTATCGTTTTATCACAAGTAACTATTGCATTAGCTTCTATTTCTTTTCCATATTCTTGTTTTATATATTCTCTAGTCTTAAATTGAAAGTTTCCCTTAAATCCATCTATTTTTTCTATTTTTTCGTCTTCAATAATAGAGCCTTCGTCATCTTTTATTGTCCCTGTAGCCCATATTTCAATATCTTTATCATAGAAATTCTCTGCTATTACTTTCTTAAATTCATCTGATATATTCATAATTACCACCTCATCTTTCGATAAGCTATCAATGTAGCCATATTTCTATCAAGAAATTCATCTACATTTTGAGACATTGAGCTTACTCCACCTACATTTTTAAAATTAACAGATTGTCCATTGTCAGACGCACTAGAGACCTCTTTTACTCCTTTTCCAACACCATCTTTATTAAGGTTGTATTGTTCAATTAAAAACTCCTGTATAAGCGAATTTAAACGTTCTGGTATAGTTTCTATATTACACTTGTCTAATATTTTATCTGTTATATTTGTTTCGCAAAAATTCAAGTAACCATCTAATTTTGTATCAGTTATATTTAATATTTCTTTTATCGTTTTTACATTATCTGACATAGTTAATACCTCAAAAGAAGCCAACTATTTGTCAGCTTCTTCTTTCTTTTCTTCTACTTCTTTAATTAAATTAACAAGAACTTCTTTTGTTGCATTTTCTGGTATTTCTATACCTTTTTCTGTCGCAACTTTTAAAAGCTCTTCTTTTTTCATTTTAGAAATATCTTTTACTTCTTCTTTTTTTTCTTCTACTTCGTTGCAAGGAACGTATCCTTGTGCTTTATAAATAACATTATAAGCTTTTTCAGTAGCATTGATAATATGTTTATCTTTAATATATTTGTTCATATATTATTCACCAGCCTTTGGAACTACAGCACAGAAAGCTTCATCTTTAATTGGTAAATATGCTAATCTCATTGTAGCTTTGATACCAATTAAGTCTTGTTCTGCTAATGAAATTGGTTTTCCATCTTCATCAAGTGTTCCTTCAAGTGTCGCTTCTTTTAGGATTTCATATTCTAAACCGTCTCTTATACCTACTAATGATTTATCCCAGTCAGCTCCTATCAATTCTGCTTTTGTTTTGTCCCAAGCACCATTTCTTGAAAATTCAATTGGTTGTGAATAAAATTCTTTTCCATCTACTCCAGTTACAAATAGTTGATTTCCATTAGTATCTCTTAGTTTTCTTAAAGAATTTTTAATTCCTATTCTACCAATAAATCCATTTACATCATATCCGTCTTCTTCTACTAATGCCATTGCATCTGATACATCTAAATCTAATGTTTTATTTGTTCCAATTTCTACTTTATTCCCACTATCACTTATACATTTCATTACATTTTTTGCAAACGGTGTGTTTGTTCCAAATAAACATGCTCCATCTATTGCTTTGTAAAATGATTCTGCTATACTTTCTTTTAATTCATTAAATACATCTATTGTTGTATCTTTTAATTTTTCCTTTGTTACTGGAATAATAACAGCTAACTTTTTAGCTTTTAATTCTGGATAAATCCAACCTGCTTTAGTTGTTTTTATTCTTTCTCCTTCTCCTACCCAGTATGCTCCTGCTCCTTCTGTCATTACTGGTATTTTTTTAGTATCACTTTCCATTTGTGATACTTTTGAAAGTCTTAATATGCTAGAACCTCTAGCTACATCTTTCATAATTTCTGTTGCTTGTTCTACAGGTACAAATCCTGTTAATTCATCTTTTAAATATCCCATGTTTCATTCCTCCTTTTAATTTTTGGGTAAAATAAAAAGACGTTTTAAACGTCCTAAATTTTTCTTGCTTGATTTTCTTTGATTATTCCGACAAAATCTGTTGCTCCAGTATTTTTATTTTGATTTCCACTATCCGGAGTATAGTGATATGGTTGCTGACCGTTTTGTTCAGTCTCTCCAAATAAATCTTTGTAAGTTTCCTTATTAGATTTCATTTGTTCTTCAATTCCAGATACTACTTTCTCGCCTTTTTCATCTAACAATATTTTAGATAAATCAAACTTACTTAGTAACAATTCTGGGTGTTTTGCTTTTTCATTGTATAATGCATCTTTTATAGCACTTTCCTTTATCAACTTTTCAGTTGTTTCTTTGTGCGTTCTTTCAAGATTGGCTTTTTCACTTTCGTAATTAGCTATCTTTGTTTGTAATTCTGCATTATCTCCATTGTTTTTCTTTAAATCTGCTATTGTTGTGCTTGCAGTATTTAAAGAGATTTTAGTATTGTCTAAATCTTGTTTTAATTGGTCATACTTAGATTTCTCTATAAGACCTCCCCCATTGATATTAGCAATACTTATTTTCTTGTCCTTATCGGCTTTCTCGTTATAAGAACTTACTTTTGTTTTGACTTGATTATACAAGTCTGTTCCTAAAATTTCTTCTAAAAACTCCATTTTGGTATTTCTCCTTTTCTGTTGCTATTTCTGCAACTATAAATTTACCTTTTCAGGCATAAAAATAAGACATATTTCTATATCTTATAGATAGTTTAGTGTCTTGTCTAGGACTGTATACTTAAAACATTAGTAACTTATTCTACAAACTTTTTATACCACTCTTTATAAGACATATCTTGTGATACTAATATACTATTACCATTTTCATCCCTAGCTCTTCTTTGCAGTTCTTCTATTATACCATCATCAAATTCTGCTACTGTTGTACATCTATCAAAACTGTGTATTGGTGGATAGTTTTTGCCGTGGTTTTCTATTTTTAACATAAAAGACCTGATTGTCCAATCTAGCACAATGTTTACAAGTTTTTTTGTCTAATGTTGCTATATATCTATACTTTTCAATATCTAATTCCTCATAGGCTAGCATTTCACTTTCATTAGCAAAATAATTGGTTTCGGTTCTTACTAATCTTGTAGCATTAAATAATCCAACATCCATAAATTCTGCCAATTCTTTACTTATCTTTGCTATTGATTTCCCACTCATATTATCAGCTGACATATTAATTCTTAAATAATTGGCTAGTTTTTCTTGGTTTCTCCATATTCTTTGAGAAAAGTTTTTATTATCAAACCATTTTTCATTTAACATGAGCTTTATAGTTCTATTATCAATTTGTGCAAAACTAAATCCTAATCCAGTTCCTTTTTGAATATCATATATATTGTGATAATATCCTTCTTTTATTGTATCTACATATCGTATTTTGGTTATATCTTGCTCTATATTCGCTAATTTCTTTAGTTCTATATCTATGTTGTCTTGCAATGCTTGATAACGACTGATCCTATAACTGTAAGCCGGGGCGTTATATTTTGCTAACAATTTTCTTTTTACGTCTACATCTTCAACACTGTTTATTTCTTTTAATAAATTATTGTAAAATTCTTTTGTTTCTTTAGTATTCAATAATTCTATTGCTTCTTTTTTTGTTAATTTTCCATCTTCAGTATATTTATTGAATATTCTTGTTATTTCTTTATTTATATTTTTTGTTGCTTGTTCATAAGCTTGTATTAATGAACTTATTGTGTTTTCTGTTCCTTTTTCAAGTCTTTTCATTAATTCAGTAGAACGCTTTTCCCAGTAGTTTATTGGTTTTCTGGCCATTTAAAACACCCCTATTCTTTGTTGTCGTTATCTTTATTGTGGGTATCATCAAATCCACCTGCATTTGCAAATATTTCTTGTCGTCTTTTTTGTGCTTCTTCTCTTTGCTTTTTTAACTTTTTTATTTCTTCTTCTGGTTTTTCTACCCAAGGATGATTTTTAATAATACTGTCATCTGATATTATATCTACACTTTGACTCGCTATTTGTGCGTTTTCTAAATCATTACTTATCATATTTCTAGTCCATGTTTGTGTTATTGGCTTATTTTCCCAATCTTTTATATTTAAAAATTTCATTATTGCTCTTACTAATTGATTAAATCCTTTTTCAAACTCTATTTGTGTTAAACCTGCTTTTAGTTCTAGCTTTCTGTAAAAGAATTTTAGAGCTACACCGCTTGCATTTCCAAAGTCTTCATTGTCCTGTTGTAAGGCTTGTCCACTTTCATATATTTGTTTTTTTAATATATCTAATATACTATTTCTAGCTTCAACTGGTATTTCTATTTGTAATGTTCTTAAATCCCCTTTTATCCCCTTTTCATCTATACCAACTTTCGCAGCTTTAAATCTTTTTAAGTTTCCTGTAAATTCTTTTAAACTCTCTCCTCCAAAATTTTCAAGTATATATATAATTTGCTGTATGTCTTCTATATCATTTATGTACCCACTCATTACTTTGTCATATATATCTATTAAATCCTTATATTTTTTTAAATCACTTATCATATTTCTATTGTTTTTAAATTCAATAAATGGGACTTCACCTAAATCGTGGTTAAATGTATTATATTCTTCTGGTATATATGTAAGCCCCGTTCCTGATAAATTACCTTTGAATTTATATTTTTCACAATGCTTTTTATCCCAAAGTTCAAATATTACATATGACTTAATATCGTATCTTTCATCTTCCTCAAATATTTCATAATATCTATAAAACCCTACCAGTTTTTTCTTTAATTTTCCATCAAATACAGGTATGCATTGTTCTGTTTCTACTGTTGCATATTGAAATTTACTATTTTCTATCCAATAATGCAACCAACCCACCTTACTATTAGTTGCATTTGTACATAAATATGCACTTTCACTTTTGTAATCGTCTCCTAGTGTTTCTGCTATCTTTTTATTTGTATTTGTATTTTTATCTCCAACGTCAAATAGCACTGGATAAGTAAACATATACGCTACTTTTTCATCTGTTATTAATTGATGAAAATTGTGTGATATTCTATTATCTGCATTTCTTATTGGGTCTGTGTCATTCGGCAGTATCCCTTTATCTTTAATTATATTATCATTTTCGTAGTATCTCTTTTCTATTGCTATTTGCCTTCTTCTATCATAGTCTTGTGCTATTATTCTTTTTATTTTGTTTATATCCATATTTGCACCTCACGTTAAAATTGATATTCCGCCTTGCCTTGGCTCATATAAAGAAAGAACTAATGCATCTCCGTCTATCTGGAGATGTTAGTCCTCGTTTTTTCATTTCTTCCTTTTTTTCTAATTCTATTTCGCCATTACTATTAACTCTATATTTCCTATTACTCAATTGTGTAATCTGTTTATCATCATAGATTAATTCTATTTCATTGTTCTTTAGTTTTTCCCTCAGTAGTCCCCACATTTTACCAGTCGAATTACTAAATCTTACAGGATCTGTTTCTTTATTTTTCCCTCCAGCTCCACCAAAGTGACATTCATATAGCTTAACCGTTGTCCAGTTTCTTTGTTGTTTTATTTCCTTTAACCTGTCATATACTCCTACACCTAAACCATCACAGTCTATTTTCACATGTGTTGGTATTCCTTTGTGTTCTGTTCTTAATTCTTCCACTATTTGAACTACTTTCCCTACTACTTGCATTGTGTCGTTATGATGTAATATATTAAGTGGTTGTTGATAGGTTTTATCAAATAATGTGTTTATTACTGTTTCATCGTCTCCATATCTTGCAACGTCCACCCCTAAATCTATTCTGTTTATTGGATAATTCTTTGTTTGTAATTTCTTGCTACAATTTTCTACCCAGTCTAGTTGAATAAAACTATCAGGCATTGCTTTTGGAAATTCTCCTGCTACTCTAACTCTATATACATCACTATTCTCTCCATACATATCTATAATCATTTGAATGTAATCTTTCGAAACTCTTTTTGAGTTTTCTCCTGATACTTTAAATGTTTTATAGATACTTCTATTTTTATTATGGCTATCAAAAAAGAACCCGCTTAATTGAGTTGGGTTCCCACACATTATTAACTTTGCGTCTTGTGTTGACAATGAACCGTAATACTGGTTCAAATACTTCATCTTTTACTCCTGATGCTTCATCTATAATATATAATAAATGGTCTGCGTGAAACCCTTGTAGAGCATCTGGTTGTGTCGCTGTACGTGGTACTGCAAACCAATTTTCAGGGTTAGATTTCATATATAATTTTTCTTGTGTCCATTCTATTTCACTTTGTATTGCCTTTGTTCTCCATTTTGCGACTTCTGCCCATAAGATATCGTGTAATTGGTGCTTTGTTGGAGCTGTACATGGTATTTTAGGAAATGGTCTTGTACACATGTACCAATAGATTAACCAACTTTCTAATGCTGATTTTCCTATTCCATGTCCAGAACGAACAGATGTTAATTGATTGTTTGCGACACTGTCTAATATTTCTCCCTGTATGTCGTCTGGTGTTGCTCCTATTATATCCTTTACAAATTCTACTGGTCTGTCTTTATAATATAATATTGCTTCTGTAGATAACATTATTTATCACCTGCTTTTTGTTGGTATGCTTTTTGTATTGCTTCTGCAAGTGATATACTATTATCTGACAAATCAACTTCTTGCTTATTTCTCCATTGTTTAGGCTTTCTATTGTTCAACCAGTAGATTTGAGCTGTTGTGTCTGCTGGTATATGTATTTCTTCCTCTATTTCTACAACATCTCCATCTTTTGTTACTTTTTCTTTTTTTAATGTAACTGTATATCCTAATGCTTTTTTAAGTAATGCATTTTCTACTTCATAATCAACAACTTCTTTTCCTTTTTTAAGGAGTTCGGAAAGTTCGGAATGTTCTTTTAGCATTTTATAAAAAGTTGTCTTACTTACACCTAATTTTTCTGCTATTTGCTCATTTGTTAATCCATCTCTTGCCCAACCTTCTACTAAAATCAATTTATTTTTAACTTGTTCCCATTTTGACTTTGCCACCTCACTCACCTTCTTGTTCTATCCAAAATACATAATGTATGATGAATTTATATATTCTGTACTACCTTCAT
>CAMUHU010000006.1 GCA_947088765.1 uncultured Clostridium sp.
TTGTACAGGAAGCACCAGTAGCGGAAGCACAGCTTGTACAGGAAGCACCAGTAGCCGAAGCACAGATTGTACAGGAAGCACCAGTGGCGGAAGCACAGCTTGTACAGGAAGCACCAGTAGCGGAAGCACAGCTTGTACAGGAAGCACCAGTAGCGGAAGTACAGATTGTACAGGAAGCACCAGTAGCGGAAGTACAGCTTGTACAGGAAGCATACTACAATCCAACAGCAAGCGAATTAGATTTTCTCTATAAGCTTGTATATGCAGAAGCTGGCAATCAGCCTGCATTTGGACAGACATTGGTAGCCAATGCTATTATAAACAGAGCAAGAAGCTCTGGACAAAGCATAATAGCAGTTGGATGTGCTAAGGGACAGTTTTCACCAGTGAAAAATGGAGTACCACACGTTTATCGTGGTGGTAAATCGGTACCTGTTACCGAGGGCATGTTATCTGCAAACTTAAAGGCGAATGTCGACACCGCTTTAGAGAAAGATTGGTCGATAGAATGCCTGAAAAGAGTAGCTGAGGCGAAAGGAATAACCGACCCTAAATATTGGGAAGGTGCAAAATATTTCTATAATCCAAAAGGCTGTGGAGATGATGCACTAGGTGCAAGAAGCAAGATAAAAGTTAGTTTTAGGTACGGTGACCATATTTTTTATGGTTACTGGGACAGATAAAAAGCGAGGGAAAGTGTACTTTCCTCGCTTTCTCCGTGTTATATGAATTAATAAGAAATATATTAGAATAAATAAAAATGTTATTGTAGATAATATAAGTATAGGAAAATATTGTATAAAGTTATATTGCAAAGGAGAAAAATGCATGAAAGATTATATATTAAAAAATAAAAAATTATTAATATGTACATCTATTTTTACAATACTTGTATCTATAATAACAGTAATAGCTCCAATATATGTAGGAAAAATAATTAATAAATTCCTAGAATTATCTTATCAGGAATTTATTACTAATTTGGTTATTCTAACAATTTTATATATATCAATATATATATTTAATATCTTACAAGTGAAGTTTTTATCAAAAATAATTGCAAAAATTCAAAAAGAGATAAGAGAAAATCTATTTAATAAAATCAATAATATAAAAATAAAAGAAATAGACAAAATCGAATATGGAAATATTTTAAATCAGTTTAGTATAGACTTAGAAAATATTTCAAATGGAATTATTCAAGGATTACCTAAGATTATTAGTGGAATTGTAATTGTAATATTCTCAATTATAGTAATGCTTAAAATAAATATTAAAATGTCCATAATTCTAATAATTGTTGCACCAGTAATGTATTTCATTTCGAAATGGGTAACTAAAAACACAAATGTATTTTTTAATGATAGAGCAAATATTGTAGCAACATTAAATAATAATGCAGAAGAATTTATTACTTATCAAAATACTGTAAGAGACTTTAATTATGAAGAAATAGCAGAGAAAAAATTTGATAAACTAAATACAGAGTTATATAAAACAGGAATAAAAGCAGAGTTTTACTCAGCACTAACTAATCCTGCAACAAGAGTAGTGTCAAATATAGGTTATGTATTAACTGGAATTGTTGGAGTAATTTTAATGTCAAATGGTGAGATAACAATTGGAGATGTAACTACTTTTTTAATGTATACAAGTATATTTACAAGACCATTTAATGAAATTACAGCAATTTTATCAGAACTGCAAACAGCCTTTGCATCATCTAAAAGAATAGATAAATTTTTAAATAGTAAAGACGAAATATTTGAAACTAAAAATGAAAATACAATAAAAGTAAAAGGAGACATAGAATTTAAAAACGTAGAATTTTCATATACAAATGAGCCATTTATAAAAAAATTTAATTTAAAAGTAGAAGCAGGAAAAAAGATTGCAATAGTAGGAAAAACAGGGGCAGGAAAAACTACAATAGTTAATTTATTAATGAGATTTTATGAAATAGACAAAGGAAACATATATATTGATGGAATTGATATAAAAGACATACCTATAAAGGAACTAAGAGAAAATATAGGGATAGTATTACAAGACACAAAACTATTTACAGAAACAGTAAAAGATAACATAGCATATGGACTAGAAAACATATCAGAAGATGAAATAAAAAGGGTGTCAAAACTAGCAAAAGTAGACTCATTTATAGAAAAATTACCAAAAAAATATGAAACAATAATAAATAATGAAATGTTATCAGAAGGAGAAATTCAGTTAATAACAATAGCAAGAGTAATGTTAAGAAATCCAAGTATACTAATACTAGACGAAGCCACAAGCAATATAGACTTAATAACTGAAAATAAAATACAACAAAGTATGTTGGAACTAATGAAAGGTAAAACCACATTTATAATTGCACATAGACTTTCAACAATACAAAAGGCAGACAGAATATTGTATTTAGAAAATGGAAATATAGTAGAACAAGGAACACATAAAGAATTGTTATTAAAAAAGGGCAAATATTTTGATTTATACACAAACAACATATAAATATCTCATTGCATTTTTCATAAAACTATTGTAAAATAAGGGTGTAATAAAATTAGGTGGTGATTGTATGAAACCAAAAATAGATAACATAAAAATGATTTTTATAGACATTGATGGAACATTGTATAATTCAGAAAAACAAGTAACTGAATATACAAAAAATGTTTTAAATAAAGTAAAAAACAAAGGAATATATGTAGTATTATGTTCTGGAAGACCTAATAAAGACGTACGTGAGATATCAAAAGATGTTGATGCTTCAAAATATGTAATATCAAGCAATGGAGCATTTGTCTATAATTATGTAGATGATATAGATATATTTGAAAGTGTAATGGAGAAAGAAAACTTAGAAAAAATGTGGACTCTATGTGAAAATGAAAAGAAGTGGGAATTAATAATAGAGTCAAAAGAACAAGTATATATAAACGAATTAATCTTTAGAAGAAGACCAGAAAGATTTATAAAAATTGATAAAATAGATGATATATCTAATAAAAAAATATTTCAAATGGTTATAAATATTGAAGAAAGTGGAGAATACAATAAAGTAAAAGAGATATTAGAAAAAGAAAGAAAAATATGGACACCTAATTATGGAGTTGGAGAAAAATGTTCATTTTTTGATATAAACAATAAAGATATAGATAAAGGAATAGGAATACAACACTTAATTAAAAATCTAGGAATAAAAAAAGAAGAAACCATTGGATTTGGAGATGGTATAAACGATTATGAAATGTTTAGAGAATGTGGAACAGGAGTAGCTATGGGGAATGCTAAAGAAGAATTAAAAAATACAGCAGATTACATAACATTTACAAATGATGAAGATGGAGTCGCAAAATTTATTGAAGAGTATATTCTATAAATAAACACAAAGCTTTTAAGCTTAGGGGGAAATAAAAAAATGGAGCAAATAAATGGATTTATTGAAAATATTAAAGAAAGAAACTTAATAGATGTTCTAATTGCTATAGTAATCATCATAGTATTTTATATGGTGAGTTCATTGTTTTCTAAATTAGTTATGAAACTATTAAAAATCAAAGGAAACGATAAAGAAAAGATAAAAAATAGTGATATATATAAAGCATTAAAGGGAATTTTTCTATGTATAGGAATTTATATAGCACTATTAATATTAAATCTACCTGAAAATTGGTTTATTCTATGCTCAAAAATAGTAAGAATTTTCATAATAATAAATACTGCAAGAGTAATAGCAGAATTAATTTCCCCAGAATCAAAAATAATGAGAAAAGTGGGAGAAAGTGAAAAATTTTCAGAAAATAAAGTAGCAATAAGTGTAATAAGTAAAGTTATAAAAGTTATATTATACATAATTGCTGGATTTATGATTATAGCAGATTTAGGTTATGACTTAAGTGGACTAATTACAGGATTAGGACTAAGTAGTGTGGTAATAGCACTTGCAGCACAAGAACTAGCAGAAAATCTATTAAGTGGATTGGCAATCATAACAGATAAACCATTTGAAATAGGGGACTATATTCAAGTTGGTAGCAATGCAGGAACTGTAGAAGAAATAAAATTTAGAAGTACAAAAATAAGAACAGCAGAAAATGCAGTAATAACAATACAAAATTCAAAGATTGTAAGTGAATCAGTTGTAAATGTATCAAAAATAGATAAAAGAAGAATAGATTTAAGTCTACGTTTACCATTAGATACTACAGCCAGTCAAATATCAGAACTAATAGAATCAATAAAATTAGTATTATACAGTAATACAGAAGTAATATCAAACTCCTTACAAGTAAATGTAGGAGATATAACAGAAGATGCAATAAAAATATCAATATACTTCTTTGTAAATATAATAGAATTTACAGAATTCTTAAAATTCAAAACAAAAGCAAATTTAAGTATAATGAAACTTTTAGAAGACAAGAAGGTAAAATTAACATATCCAAGTACTAATGTATATATGAAAACGGAAGAGTAGTAGGGGCACATCACATGTGCCTCTTAATGTTCTACTAAAATGAGACGAAAAATATTGCTTAAAATTGTAATTTATGATAAAATATTTACTTAATGAATAAGAAAGGGAAGAAAAAATGAAAGTAATATTTGGAACAACAAACCAAGGAAAAATCGACCAAGTCAAAGGATTTATGGAATACAAAAAAATAGACATAGAATTTATTTCATTAAAAGACATAGGATTTAATGAAGATATTATAGAAAATGGAGAAACAATAGAAGAAAACTCTTTAATAAAAGCAAAAGCCATAAAAGAATTCTGTGATAAGAATAATATAAATGAAATAATAGTTACAGATGATGCAGGTCTTTTCGTTGATGCTTTAGACGGAAGACCGGGAGTACATACTGCAAGATATGCAGGAGACCATGCACCACAAATAAAATGTATAAATAAATTATTAACAGAACTAAAAGATGTACCAGATGAAAAAAGAGGAGCAACATTTGCATGTGTATTAACTGCAATTTTAAGAAATGGAGAGGTAGTCTCTTGTAGAGGAGAAACAAGAGGAAAAATTGTAAGAACACCAGGAACTATGGGAAAATTAACATATGGACCAATATTAAAACCAGATGGATTAGATAGAGTTATAAATGATTTAACAGAAGAAGAATTAGGTTTAACACATAGAGACAAGGCATGGTTAGAATTAGTAGATAAAATTAATAATTAAGACTATTTTAAGAAAGGATAATAATTAAATGGATAATAGAGCGATTGGTATGTTCGATTCTGGAATTGGAGGAATTACAGTCTTAAAGGAAGTGAAAAAAGTACTTCCAAATGAAGAGATAATATACTTAGGAGATACTAAAAGATTTCCATATGGATCAAAATCAAAAGATACTATAATTGAGATTTCAAGACAATGTGTTAAGTTTTTAATATCTAAAAATGTCAAATTAATTATAATAGCATGTGGAACTGCAACTAGCCAAAGCTTAGAAATTTTAAAAGAAGAATTTAATATTCCAATAATAGGAATAATAGAGCCAACAGTAAAATACATAAAAGAAAATGTAAATAATGAGAAAGAAAGAATAGGAGTAATTGCAACATCAGGAACAATAAAAAGTGGACAATGGGAGAAGAAAATAAAAGAAGAAGTGAGAAATGTCGAAATAATAAATGAAGAAGCACCATTATTAGCAACAATGGCAGAACAAGGTTGGATAAGTAACAAAGTAGCAGAATATACAATAAAAGAATACATGAAATGCTTTAAAAATATAGATAAATTAATATTAGGATGTACACATTACCCTTTATTTGAAAAATTAATAAGAAAAGAATTAAAAGGTAATACAGAAATAATTAACACAGGTACAAAAGTTGCAGAATTTCTAAAGAAATATATAAAAGATAATAATATACAAAATGATGAAAGTAATAAAGAATATAAAATATTTTTAACAGATTTAGACAATAATTTTAATGAAATAGCAGAAAGATTATTAGAAGATAACTTAAAGACGAAAATAGAAAAAGCGGAGATATAGTAAAAGAAGGGGAAATATAATGTTAATAAGAGAGGAAAACCTACAAAGATTATTAAAAGAAGCAGGAAAAGATACTAATAAAAAAGCAAATGATATTTTAAAGAATGACAATATAGTAATAGAAAAATTTCAGTTGGGTTGGAATTATGAATATATATATGTTTATGCAAGAGTTATAGAAAGACGAACATATAGAAGTGTAAATGTTAATTTTACGATAGATATTTCAAATAAAGATATAGATACATATCATTGCCAATGTAATTATTATTCTTCACATATATGCGCACATACTCTTGCTTGTATTTTAGAGTTTTGCCAAGATGATAGATATGAAAAACAAACAATAGAAGCTATAAAAAGATTGAAAAAAGAGGAAGAACAAGAACAATTTAATAATTTTATTAATAATTTTGATGGTAGTGAAGAAGAAACATCTATAGAAGAAAACAAAGAAACAATTTATATTCCCAATAGTAGTATAAAAATTATTCCAGAATTAAAATATGATGGATATCCATTAGGATTAGTATTAGACTTTAAAATTGGAGAAAAGCAATTATATAAAATAAAAGACTTAACTAAATTTTATGATGCATATATAAATAGAGAAAGTTTGTACTATGGTAGTAAATTAAGCTTTGTTCATTGTGAAGAAGCATTTTCTCCAAAAGCAAAAGTTTTTCTTGACTTTATATTAAAATATGCAGAAACAATACAATATGCAAACAATGTATTAAAACAAAGTAGATATTATTATTCAAAAGGTCAAATTGCAAAAAGTAGAATAGAATTATCAGGTAGTGCAGCAGATGATTTCTTTAATATATTTAATGATGAAGAAGAATATGCAATAGAATATAATAAAGAAAAAATAGTTTTTAAATTAACAAATAAAAAACCAGATTTTAAATTTAAAATTGAAAAAGTAGAAGAAGATGAATATAAACTATCTGCTAATTTTGAGAAATTACTAATAGTAAAGGGGATAAAATATGTTTATATTTTAAAAGACAATTTAATATATAAATTAGATAGATATAAAAACTCCAATCTAATAAAAATAATAGAAGTCTATAACCAATCAGATGTAGAAGAATATAAATTTGACAAAGCACATTTACTACAATTTATAAACAAAGTATTACCAAAAGTCAAAGACATAGTAGATGTAGATGATATGCCAAAAGACGAAATAGAATCATACATTCCTAAAAAATTAGGAGTAAAAGTATTATTAGATATAGACTCAGGGGATAATGTAGTACTAAGTCCGAAATTTTGTTATGGAGCTACAGAATTTAATCCTTTAGATAATAAAAATATTCCAAACATACCTAGAGACTTTTACAAAGAAGAAGAGGTATTAAGAAGGATTAGACAAGATGGATTTTACGAATCCAATGAAGACAAAGCATTCATAATGCATGATGATGACAGAATATATAATTTCTTAGTAAATTCCTTAAACGAATATATGGAAAAATTTGAAGTGCTTGTTACAGAAGCATTTAAGAAAAATGAAATAAGACAACCTAAAATAATTTCTGTAGGAGTTAGAATACAAAATGACTTATTAAACATAGACTTATCAAGTATGGACTTTGATAAACAAGAACTAAAAGAAATTTTAAATAAATATAAAATGAAGAAAAAATATTATAGACTAAAAAATGGAAATTTTTTGAGTTTGGAACATAATGAAGATATAGAATTCTTAAATAACTTAACAGAAGGAATGGATATAGACTTAAAATCAATTAGTGATGGAAAGATTAAATTACCAGTAAATAGAAGTCTATACTTAAACAAGCTATTAAATAAACTTCCAGATGTACAAATATCAGAAGATGAGACATTTGAAAAACTTGTAAAAGAAAATATAAAACCAGAAAATATAGAAATACCAGAAGAACAAAAAGAAATATTAAGAACATATCAAGAAACAGGCTATAGATGGTTAAAAATTCTAGACAAATATAAATTTGGAGGAATTTTAGCAGATGATATGGGATTAGGAAAAACTATACAAATAATAACAATATTGCAAGAAGAAAAAAATAACTCTAAAGAACATAAACCTTCATTAGTAGTATGTCCAAGTTCTTTAACCTTAAATTGGAAAAATGAAATTGAAAAATTTGGAGAAGGAATAAAAACCTTAGTTATAAATGGAAATGCGGAAGAAAGAAAAAATAAAATTAAAACATGTAATGATTATGACTTAGTAGTAACATCATATGATTTATTGAAAAGAGACTTAGATACTTACCTAGAAAATAACATTAAATTTAGATATCAGATAGCAGATGAAGCACAATATATAAAAAATAGCAATACACAAAATGCAAGAAGTTTAAAAGAAATATCAGCAGAAACAAAATTTGCATTAACAGGAACACCTATTGAAAATTCACTAGCAGAACTTTGGTCAATATTTGACTATATAATGCCAGGATATTTATTCAGTTATAATAAGTTTAAAAGGGATTATGAAACAAAAATAGTAAAAGATCATGAAGAAAAGCAATTAGAAAGACTAAAAACAATGATAGAACCATTTATATTAAGAAGAACAAAAAAGCAAGTATTAACTGAGCTTCCAGAAAAAACGATAACTGTAATAAAAAATGAAATGAGTGAAGAACAACAAAAAGTATATTTAACACACTTAGCGCAAACAAAAAAAGAAGTTGCAAAAGTAGTAGGATTAAATGGAATAAAAAAATCGCAAATACAAATTTTAGCACTACTTACAAGATTAAGACAAATTTGTTGCCATCCAAGTTTATTTTTAGAAAACTATGAAGGTGAAAGTAGTAAGCTAAACCAATGTATAGAATTAATAAAAGAGGCAATCTCAGGAGGACATAAAATTTTACTATTTTCTACATATACAGAAATGTTTAAAATAATAGAGAGAGAATTAGAAAAAGAAAATATTAGCTATTTCAAATTAACAGGTCAAACAAAAACAGACCAAAGAGTAGATATGGTAGACGAATTCAATAAAAATGATGATATAAAAGTATTTTTAATATCATTAAAAGCAGGAGGAACAGGACTTAATTTAACAGGAGCAGATATAGTAATACATTATGACCCATGGTGGAATTTATCAGCAGAAAATCAAGCAACAGATAGAGCATATAGAATAGGGCAAAAAAATAATGTACAAGTATATAAATTAATAACCAAAAACTCAATAGAAGAGAAGATAGATAATTTACAGCAAAGAAAAGCAGCATTAATTGATGATGTATTAGACACACAAGCAACATTTATTAGCAAGCTGACAGAAGAAGAAATAATGGAGTTATTTAAATAAATGCAAAATACCAACTAAAAACATAAGAAAAAGCGTCTAAAAATAGAAGGGATAAAAGGTGATAAAATGAACAAAAAGCTGAAAATATTTGTTTCAATAATTGTGATAATATTATTGTGTGTTATGTCTTTTTTACTATTTTCTAATAATGATGAAGAAATAAAAACAATAAAATCTGACAAGCAGTTATCAAAAATATATAATGGTTACACAATAACTGAAAAAGATACTTTTATAAATATTATTACTATGCCATTTAGTTTTTTTACAAATAATTTCTTTAGGTACAAAGTTATTACTGAGAATACTTCAGATATTATAGGTGAACTACCAACTAATAATGGACTTATTAGTTCTATTGAAAATGCTACATCTTCATCAAATGAATCATCTATATCAAAAGATTACTCAACTACTAATATTCAAGTAGAAAATGTAGATGAAGCAGATATCACTAAAACAGATGGAGACTACATATATTCAATTTCAGATAGTAATGTAATAATAACAGATGTAATGAATCCACAAGAAATTAAAATTGCATCTACTATAAAATTAAGTGATGGTACTATTCCAGAAGATTTAATTCTTTATAAAAATGAATTAGTAGTTATATCTGCAAATAGTAATAGCACTTCAAATTCATATTATAGATATAATTATAAAAATAACACTATAGTAAGAATATATGATATAACTACAAAAACTAATCCAATATTAATAAAAAGTTATGAATTATATGAGCCTTACTACACATCAAGATGTATAAATAATGTACTATATGTTATTTCCTCTGGAAATTTAAGAGAAGAAGATGATATAGTTATAAGAAAATATAAAGAAGATAATAGTGAAAAACAAATTGCACTTGAAGATATAAAATATTTGAAAGACATACGAACAACAAAGCAAACTCTTATTTCAGTAGTTGACTTAGATAATGCAAGAGGAGATATAAGCGTAAGTTCATATATAATTGATATATCAAATGCCTATGTATCAGAAAATAATATTTATCTATTAAATCAGAAATATAATTATAATACAGATACACCACCAATAAGTGAATTATTTGGATTAAAAGGTGTTATAGGTGCATTTACATATAATAATGATGACAACTCAAGTGGATATAATACAGAAATTTATAAATTTAACATTACAAAAGAAGGTAAAGTAATATATGATAAAAGAAATAAAATAAAAGGAAAAACGATAAATCAATATTCATTAGATGAAAATAATGGACATCTAAGAATTGCTTTATATGATAATGATGGAGCTAGAGTTGCTATATTTGATGAAAATTTAAACCAAATAGGGATATCTGAATATGTTGCTAAAGGAGAAACAATGTATTCTTCAAGGTTTATAAATGATAAAGTATATTTAGTAACATATAAAACTATGGATCCATTATTTGTCATAGATTTGAGTAATGAAACATCGCCCAAAGTATTAGGAGAATTACATATCCCAGGATATAGTACATATTTACATCCATATGATGAAAATCATTTGATTGGTATAGGAATGCAAACAGAGGAAATCGTTAATAGAAATTCTAGTGGAAAAGTAATGTCAACTACTTCTAAAATTGTAGGTATGAAAATGGCATTATTCGATGTAACAGATGTAAGTAATCCTATTCAAATTTCAGAAACAATAATAGGAGATAGAAGAACAACTTCAGCAATTTTAACTAATCCTAAAGCTTTACTATTTTCTAAAGAAAAACAATTGATAGCAATTCCAGTTAACAATTATAGTGAAGATTTTGTGATAGCCTCTTCAAGTAATTCTTACTCATCAACCGTTAATTCATATATAAATTATAATAAATCATATATTGCAGAAGGCTATTTTGTATATAATATAAATATTGTAAATGGATTTAACTTAAAGGGGGTTATAACTCATCAAACTCCAACAAAAAGTAATTCAGTATATAGATATTATAATAATTCTAAACTATTAAGAGGATTATATATAGATGAAAACCTATATACAGTATCAGAAACAGCTGTGAAAGTAAATAATCTAAATACCTTAGAATTAGTTAGTGAATTAAAAATAAAATAATTATAAAAGGGGAATTAAATTATGGAAGAAAATTATAAGAATAAATCTGTTATGAATGTAGCATCTCTAGTATTAGGCATAATATCTATAATCACTGTATTATTTTGGTATATTGCTTTACCGACAGGAATACTTGCGATTATATTTGGAGTTAAATCTGCTTTAAGAACAGGAAGTAAAATAGGAAAAGCTGGAATGATAACAGGAATAGTTGGATTATCATTATGTGCATTTATTTATATTGGAATGGCATTAATATTAATTTTAGCAAATATTTAAAACAAGAAAAATTTTCAATTGCATAAAATAAGTAAATAGTGTATAATATAAAAGAGCAAAACAAGGGGATGTATTTGGTTTCGACAATTGCATAGAAACATAAATAGCGAGTGGTGGAATTCTACTTGGCCACCTAAAAAATGTAGAAAAATAAAATAAACGCTGATAATAATAGAGAATTAGCATTTGCTGCCTAAGAGCAGTAACATCTTATTATAAATGCCCACGTTTATAAATAAGGTGTCAAACCAGTGGGAAACGAAGCTATTTATTTTCTCGTAAATAGTAGGTATTTAGAGAATACTGATGAATAAAGTTTGTTTGTTAACTTTATCAAAGGGAAATTAGATAACAAACTGTACTCGAAGAAGTTTATGTGGAAATGCTTTTGGACGTGAGTTCAACTCTCACCATCTCCACCAAATTACTAGTTAAATAGGTTATAAACTCATTAAAATAGTACATTACAAAGATTTACAGTAATGTGCTATTTTAATATTTTAACCACTTTTTAGCCACTAAGTTTTTTATAAAAAAAGAACAGAGCCCTATGGACTCTGTTTCATCAGTAGAAAAGCAGTTAAAAGATTCTGCATTTTTTATATAGTGAAATTTTATCATCATTTGAAATAATTTATTCTTCTAATATATCTAATGTCTCAGAAGCAAATAGTATAAAATAGATATTAAAAAATGTTACTTAGATAATATCATATTGTATATGCCATTATCAATACCAAAATGATTTACATAAACTATAGTAGGAGGACAATTTTATGAAGGACATAAAAAAGGGTACTATAGTTACTAGAAAATCATATAATGATGATATATTGTTTAGAGTAGAAGAAATAATAAATACAACACAAGGAAAATATACCATATTAAAAGGAATAACTATTAGAATTAAAGCAAATTCTCCTATTGAAGACTTAACTATTGTAGATAAAAGTATAGCAAAAAGTGAATTTGATAAATTAAACGAAAGAATAGAAACAAAGGTTACAGAAAATAGAAATTTTGTAAATAACTATATAAATATATTATGCGGAAAAATATTACATCTGGATCGGAGATCGACGTTATGCAGAGAAATCTGCGAAATACTATAGAAAAATGGGACTAAATGCTATTGTAAAAAGTGTTCCAGAAAATAAACAACCAATGGTTGTAGGTAATCTAATAAGAAGATATAAACCAGACATACTTGTTATTACAGGTCATCATCGGAAAGGTTATACCGAAAAATAAAAAAATGGTTGAATGCTTTGAAATACCAATAATTTAATAGAAAAAACAAGCTAATTTGTAGATAGCTTGTTTTTTAGGCTTGAAAATAATTATTATATGGATTTTAAAATGTAAGATAATAACATATAAAAGCGAGTTAATGATATAAATTAATTCGTTTTTTCATTTTTAATGAAAGGATACATAGCTTTTAAATAAAAACTATGTTTAAAAGCTAAATTTAAAAGAAAGGAGGGCAAAAAATATGGCAAAATGCAAAGTGATAGCAATAGCAAATCAAAAAGGTGGAGTACGGTAAAACAACAACGACTTTTAGTCTAGGGGTAGCACTAGCGAATAACAATAAGAAGGTATTAGTAGTCGATGCAGATCCTCAAGCAAATTTGACAACGTGTATGGGTATTGAAGAAAACGAAAGGGAAGTAACTCTCTCTACTTTAATCGAACGATACATTGATGATGAAGAAATAAGACCAGAGCAGGCAATTATAAAAAACATAGAGGGGATTGATTTAATACCAACTAGCTTAAATTTATCAATGACAGAAGTTAATTTATTAAATACAATGAGTAGAGAATATGCAATGAAAAGTAGCTTAGAAGAACTAAAAAGTATATATGATTATATTATAATTGATTGTATGCCATCTTTAAGTATGGTAACAACGAATGCACTAGCAACAGCAGATGAAGTTATAATACCAGTTCAATCACAATACCTGTCAGCAAGAGGAATGGGCAACTTGATAAATATAGTAGGAAAAGTAAAAAAACAACTTAACCCCAATTTGAAAGTTGGAGGAATACTTTTAACATTAGTTGATAACAGGACAAAACTACCAAACATTGTAAGACAAGAAATAAAAGAACAATATGGAGATGCAGTAAGGTTATATGAAACACAAATTCCTTGTGCAATAAAAACGGCAGAGTCCACCTCACACGGAAAAAGCATATTTGCGTATGACAAAAATAGTAAAGTAGCTCAAGCCTATAAGGAGTTTGCAAAGGAGGTGCTAGTAGATGAACAAAGACGAAAGAATGAAACTACCAAAGCTTACATCACTAGATGACCTGTTATCTACACAAGAAGAAAGAGATGAAAAAAATACAGAAAAAATTACTATGGTGGAAACAAAAAATCTATTTCCTTTTAAAAATCATCCTTTTCAAGTTAGAGATGATGATGAAATGGACAATTTAGTAGAAAGCATACAGAATATTGGAGTAAAGACTCCATTGAGAATAAGAGCAATAGGAAATGGAAATTATGAAATTATATCTGGACATAGAAGATTAAAGGCAGGATTAAAAGCAGGTATTGACAAATTCCCTTGTATTATAGAAAATATGAATGATGATGAAGCAATAATAGTAATGGTGGATTCAAATCTACAAAGAGAAAAGATATTGCCAAGCGAAAAAGCCTTTGCTTACAAAATGCGACTAGAAGCAATGAAAAGACAAGGGCAGAGAACAGATCTAACTTCACGACCAATGGGCGAGAAGTCAACAAGTGCTGATAGATTAGGTGAAGAAGTTGGTGAAAGTGGAAGGCAAATTCAAAGATATATTAGACTAACTGAGTTAATACCTGAGTTCTTGGAAATGGTAGATAGAGAAAAAGATGCAATGGCTTTAAGACCTGCTGTGGAAATATCATACCTAACTAAAGAAGAACAAACTGACCTATTAGATGCAATGGAAAGTGCAGATGCAATGCCTACTCATGCACAAGCAATAAGATTAAGAAGAATGAGTGAAAAAGGCGAATTAACAGTAGATGATATTTATGACATTATGGAAGAAGAAAAACCAAACCAACAAGAAAAAGTAAATTTTGGATATAACAAAATTAAAGAATATTTTCCAGAAAATTATACAATAGACCAAATGATGAGTGTTATGGAAGATTTACTAAAGAATTATAAACTACAATGGCAGAAGGCAGAAAAACAAAAACAATATACTAGATAAAATGTATATACAACAAATAGTAAAGTGTATATACATTTTTTTATATATCCCCCTTCTTACAAACTACCCCCTATACTTACTTTTACTAACTGAAAAAGAAATTATATAATAATAAATAAAATATATAAATAAAACGCACAGTTGATGAATTGAGCAATATGTTGTAAAATATAGAAAATGAAAAATTAAGGGAGATATGATTATGAAAAAATTTATTATTATAGCAATATGTATTATAATTATTATAGCGATATGTATAATATCAAGTATGAGTTTGTATGGAAAGCTAAATAGTGAGAGAGAAAAAGTAGCAGATATGAAGGAAATCATAAATTATGAGAATGCACAAGAAGTTGGTAAAGTACAGGAGGAGCAAACAGGAGATAACAACTTTGAACAGAAAGCAGAGGAAAGCTTAGAAGAACAGAAGGAAATTACTTATCAAGCAGAGGAAAGTAAAAATAAAGATATAAATACAAAAAAGGAAACAGCAGTAAAATCGATAAGTAATGAAAAAACAGAACAAAAAGAAGTAAAAAAAGAAACTCATGAAATAACAAATACAGTAAAAGAGCAAGAAGTGAAAAGTCAAGATACACAGGAGAAAAAACAAGAAAATATAAAAACAGAACAAATACAACAAAGTGAAAACAAGCAATGCTCAAATGGAAAACATATGATAGAAAGAGGAAATTCAAAAAGATGGTTTAAAACAGAGCAAGAGGCAATAAATCTTTATAATAAACTACAAAAGGAATGGAGCGACAAGCTAATAAGTGGAGCAACAAGTGATGAAGAATATGACCGAAATTGCCCTTATGGATATGAAACTTGGGATTGTCCAAACTGTAAACAATGGACTATCAATTTCTATTATAGGTAATGAAAAATAAATAAGATTTTTGAACAGGTATGAAATGATACTTGTTCTTTTTTTATTGAAGAATGGAGGAATTAAAGTGTTAAAAATAACAACAAAAACTAAAAAGATATTAGCAATGTTAATTGTAATTATTACATTATTTACTATTGTTCAACCAGTTGTTTTTGGAGCAAATCACACAATATCTGGAAGCGGAAATGGTAAATTTATGGCTCGTCAATATGCTACAAAACTAAAAACCACAGACAATGTTGATCATGGAGAGAATGGAATAATAGCGAGAAGATTAATTATGACAGATAAAAACTGGAGTTTTGGAAATAAAGATGGAATATTAGTATTCTGTGCCCAAATGGGAGTGCATTTTGACACTCGGAACAAGTTATGACGGCTCATACTATGTACCAACAACATCACAATTAAGACAAGGAGCAAAAGTGGCGTATTTTGGTTGGTATCAAGAACGTGGACAATATGGCTCAGATGGATATTTGCCAGATGATGCATTAAAACAATATGCTTTCACACAGCAACTTATATGGGAAACAATAGGTCAAAGTAGTGGACGATTTATAGATGACAATATTCAAAACGAATATGTTGCATTTAGAAATGAAGTAAATAGTAAAATGGCAAGAATGCAACAAAGACCTTCCTTTGATGGAACAACTGTTACACTAAAAACAGGAGAAACAACATTAACTGATAGTAAAGGAGTATTAGCAGATTACAAAAGTATTGATGTAATGGAGCAAGGAATAAGAATAACTCATAACAAAGGCGAAAATACAATGCAAATACAAGTTGGTGAGGATTGTACAGTAGAGAATTATATAATAACAGATAATATGTTCAAAAACTGGGGACTAATTAAAGAAGAAACAGAAAACAAAAATACAACAGTATATCTTGAGTTTGCAAATGGAGTACAAGATCAGTTATATTCTCTAGATTACAATGATCCAGTTTCTATGAGATTAAATTTATCAGTTGAGTCAAATGGAGGATTAGAAATAACCAAATTAGACAGTAACGGAACATTAATAGATGGAGCAATATTTAGAATAACAAGTGTGGAAGGATATGATAATACTGTTACAGTAACAAATGGAGAAATAGTTATTGAAGATTTAAAAGCAGGAATTTATACAATAAAAGAGGTGTCAGCACCTTATGGGTATCTATTAGATACTAAAAGTTATAATGTAGAGGTAAAATCTAATGAGATAGTAAACAAAACAATTGCAAATAGTGAGCCTACAGGAAACCTCACAATAGAAAAAACAGATAAACAAACAGGAAATCATAATAGAGCAGATGGGACATCACATCACGGAGATGCAAGTATTGAAGGAGCAGTTTACACATTATATGCAAAAAACGATATATATAATGTAAGTAGAAGTTTAAAATATTTTTCTAAAGATGAGCCAATTGCAACCTTCACATTTAATAAGTATGGAGTTGCTAGTGTAAAGATAACAAATACCAATACAAGAGCAGAAATCAGTGTAAAGGGAAATATACTGAAAGGACTACCAATGGGAGAATACTATGCAAAAGAAACAATAGTTCCAACAGGTTATACACAGGACACAGATATATATAATTACACATTTTCATACCAAAACAGTACAACAGCAGTAATTGAAGTTGCAGGAACAGTTAAGAATGTTGTACAAAAAGCACCATTTGAGGTTATCAAAGTTACAACAGATACAAACGACACAGCAAAAGTAGTTGAAGGAGCAGAGTTTACAGCAATACTAACAAAATATGTTGATTATTACAAAAGTTTTGACGAAGCACGAAAACACCTTGCAGAATTTGCAGAAGATGAATATTCTATTTTTAAGACAGGAACAGATGGACATGGAGTATCTGAACTGTTAGCCTATGGAGAATATACAGTTAATGAAACATATACACCAAGTCCAGAAATAAACAAAGTAGCAGAATTTTATGTTAGAATTGATAAAGACAGTAGAATACCAATAAAAGAATATGTAGAAAACGATTCGCCATTTTCTGCTTATATAAAATTAGAGAAAAAGGACATAGAAACAGAAAAATATGTTATATATTCAAATGCAACATTTGAACTATATAGATTAAACGAAGATATAAAAAAATGGGAAAAAGTACAATGTAAAGTAAAAAATGAATACTTTGATACATGGACAACAGACGAAAAACGGTATCGCCATGACTGAAACAAAATTAGAAGCAGGCAGTTATAAACTAAATGAAATCAAAACTCCAACAGGTTATTTGCAACTAGATGAAGAATTAAGATTTGAAGTTAATAACAGAAATGCAACACTAGAATACGATTCTGACTGGGATGCTTGGATAACAGTAACTGCAAAAAATGAGAAACCAAAAGCAAAACTAGAACTAAAAAAAGTAATTAATTTAAGAGAGGATGTAGATCTTTCTTTAATAAAAAATATTGACTTTACAAAAATAGCATTTGACCTTGTTGCAAACGAGGATATAATCGACTTCGCAGACGGAAGTGTAATCTATAAAGCAGGGACAAAAGTTGGAAAATATTATCTAAATTTAGATGGAACTTTAACTATTGATAATCTAAAAATGGGTAAATACAATCTAAAAGAAGTTGAAACAATAGATGGGGCAGTATTAAATGAAACAAAATATGATGTGATATTTGAACAGACAGATACAACGACAAAGGAATATACAGTAAATTTGAATATTGAAAATGAAACAACAGTTATAGAAATATCGAAAATAGATATAACAGGAGAACAAGAAATTAAAGGAGCAAAATTAACAGTATTAAACGAAAATAATGAAATAATAGATACTTGGATATCAGAAGATAAACCACACAAAATCGAGGGGATAAAAGTGAATGAAAATCTGATATTAAGAGAAGAAATTGCCCCAAATGGATACGTTATAGCTACAGATGTAAAATTTAAAATAGATAATACAGGTAAAGTTCAAAGAGTTGTAATGCAAGACAAAATTGTAGAAATATCAAAAATAGATATAGCAGGAAATGAAATTGAGGGAGCAGAACTTCAAGTTATTGATGAAGATAATAATGTAATTGACGAGTGGACATCTACAAAAGAGCCATATAGAATTAACAATTTAATAGAGGGACAAACTTATACACTAATTGAACAATATGCACCAGATGGATTTGTTATATCAAATGAAGTTAAATTTACTGTAACTACTGACAAAGAAACACAAGAAGTAAAAATGGTAGATAAAGTAGTTGAAATATCAAAACAAGATATTGCAGGAAACGAACTAGAGGGAGCTACTTTAGTTGTTACAAGCAATAAAACAAAGAACATTATAGACAAATGGGTTTCTGGTAAAGAGCCACATAAAGTAAATGGTCTTATAGAAAACCAAGAATATATATTACACGAAGAAATAGTAGTAAATGGTTATGTAAAAGCTACTGATATAAAATTCATGGTAACAAATGATAAGGAAACTCAAAAAGTAGTAATGATTGACAAGGTATTGGAAGTCATAAAAACAGATTTAGTAACAGGCGAAGAATTAGAGGGAGCAGAACTAGAAGTTATAGATAAGGAAACAGGAGAAACAATAGACAAATGGATTTCTAGCAAAGAGCCTCATAAAGTTGTAGGATTAGAAGAAAATAAAACTTATATTCTAAAAGAAACAAATTGTCCTTATGGTTTTGAACAAGCAGAGGAGATCGAATTTACAGTTAGTGAAAACAAAGAAACACAGAAAATCGAAATGAAAGATATGCCTATAATGAAAAATGTACAATTAGTGAAAATAGATAGTAGCACAAAAGAGATAATTAAGAATAAGTTTATTTTTGGAATTTATGAGAATGAGGAATGTACAAAACTAATCAAAGAACTTGAAAGTAATAGCAAAAATGGAACAATTTTATTTGAAAATTTACGTTATGGAGTTTACTATATAAAAGAATTAAATGCACCAAAGAACTATCAAATATCAGATAAGATAGTAAAAATAGAAATAAATCATGAAGGGGTATATGCAGATAATATAGAACTTACAGAACAAGACGAAATATATTCATTTGAATTTCAAAATGAGAAAATAGATACACCAAAAACTCGGAGATAATATAATATGGATAATTTTATTAACTATAACAGGAATATCTTTAATTAGCATAAGTTTGTATGAGATAAATAAGAGAAGAAAGAATAAATAGAAATAGTAATAATAAAGGTGGTTATACTAGACCACCTTTATTAATCTAAAAGGTAGGTGCAGAAATGGCAAAATATACAGCAAATCAAAAAAGTAAACTTTTTAAAAAGTTGAAAAATATAAATATTGTTACAGAAAAGGATATTTTAAATTTAAAAGTTACAGACCTAAAAAAATTAAAACAAGCTGAGAATAAGACAATCATAACAATAGCTGATATAGAATTGATATGGCTTATGCAGGAAGCAATAGAAAATAAGAAATTGCTAGAGTTTTTTACAGATACTGAATAACAAAAAGAATTGAGGTGCAAAATGGGGAAAATAGTAGAAACAAGAAAGAGATATAAAGAAACAATAAATGAAATCACAAAGAGCGAAGAAAATTGGATCAAGTTTTTAGACAGCAGTTCTTGGAATTTTAAGTATGATTTTATAGATCAAGTATTAATTTATACACAAAAGCCAGAGGCAAAAGCATGTGCATCAATGGATATATGGAATAAAAAGTTACACAGGTGGGTAAATAAAAATGCAGATGTAATATTCGTACTTTCAAAAGATGATAATAACGCATATCCATTTGATATTGTATTTGATGTAACTGATACACACAACTATAAAGGAACAGAATACAAATTATGGAGTGTTAAACAAGAATATGAAGAAAAAGTTATTGAAACATTAGAGGCAACATTTGGAGGAGAAAGTTGTAACACATTAGCAGAACAAATTATTTCAAGTTCATATAGTATGGTAATGGATAATATACAAGATTATCTTCCAACAATTCACGAGAATAAAAATGGAACAGGACTTGAAAATTTAACAGATAATGAAATTCAAGATAGTATGGTACTAACAGTTCATGCAAGTGTTGCTTATATGATGATGACAAGATGTGGAATAAATGCAATGGAACATATATCTGAGCAAGAATTTATGCTTGTAAAAAAATTTAATAGTGATAAAATAATTACAACATTAGGAACAACAATAGGCGATATAGCTGAAATGGGACTAAAAGAAATTGCAAAAACAATTACAAATCTGCAAAAATTAGAAAGAAATATAAATCGTACATTTGCAGAAAACAAAAAACAGGAGTATTCTAATGGTATAGAAAAAGTCGAAGGAGGAAATGAGTATGGAGAAAATAGAATACACGAAGATAAAAGATTACAATATACCGAATTTAGCAATGGAGAAAGAGAAGATACCGAATGGCAAATACGCCAGAATGAGACTGAAATTTCTAAGAGAAAACAAAAAAGCATATTATTCAATACTATTGATGGACAAAAGCTTGAACGAAGAATTAATGAGAGTACAAGAACAAGCAACCGAAATGATAAACAAAATAATAGAGAAATTAGTGAAACAGGAAGGGATAACAGAAGAAATGAAAGCACGAGATCCGATGGAATGGACAGGGGTAATGAACAATTGCAAGATGATAGCAGAGGGGCAAGTAATCAGGGAACTAATATACAGCTAGATTTATTACTAACTGAAAATGAACAAAAACAAAAAATAACAGAGGTGCAAGACACTTCTGTTTTTTCTTTGCCACAAAATAAAGAAGATATATCTTTAGAAGAAAAATTATATAAATTTTATAATAATTATGATATTTATGATGTTGACGAAGTTTCAATGGAACAAGTAAAGGCAGACTTAAAAGATAATGAATCAATAAATGAAACATTAAATTATTTAAAAGAAATATACGAGGCAGAGGACGAGCCTTTAAAGGAAGAATTTGAAACTGAGATTTTAGAAATTATTATTGAACTAGAGAAATTATTACCAGAAGAAACAAAAGATAAAAAAGAGGAATATATTTATTCAATAGGAGATAATGTTTTTTTGGGTACAACTGAATATCAAATTACAGCTATTAATGGAGATACAGTATCTATTGCAGATGTGAGTTTTCCAGTATTAGTAGAACAATTAGATTTTCAAGAATTTAATAAAAGAGTAAGAGAAAATCCTATAAATGATAATCTAAAGGAAAGACAAAGAGCAGAAGATACAGTAGAAGATATAGTAGAAGAAAACGATGATGAAGATATCAAAGAAACTGAAATCAGAGAAAAGGAAATAAAGGAATTAAAAAATTTTATCGGTAGAAAAGTAAAAAATGGAGAAATAACATATACAATAGTTGGTGTAGAGCCAATAGATGATATAAATGAAGGGGAAGACTTATTTAATCTTCAAGATGATAATACTAAAGAATATACAATAGAACCAGTAGGGTTTGTCAAATATCTTATTAAAATAGAGCAAGGTATAACTAATGTAGATACAAATATAGAAGAAATTAAAGAAGATAAACAAGAAAATGAACTAAAAGCAAAAGTAAAAACAAGACGAAAAAATAAAATTGAATATTTTGATTTACACCCAGAAATTCCACTAGAAGATAGGCATAATTTTAAAATACAAAATGAGGATTTAGGTGCAGGTGGAAAAAAAGAAAAATATAGAAATAATGTACAAGCAATTAGAGTTCTAAAACAATGTGAAAATGAAAATAGATATGCGACTCCAGAAGAACAGGAAATATTATCAAAGTATGTAGGTTGGGGAGGAATACCAGAGGTATTTGACACTAGAAATGACAACTGGGATGCAGAATATAATGAATTAAAGTCCTTACTAACTGAAAAGGAATATGAGGAGGCAAGAAGGTCAACATTAACAGCTTTTTATACACCACCGATAGTTATAAAATCAATATATAAAGCACTAGAAAATATGGGACTAAAGAGAGGAAATATATTAGAGCCAAGTTGTCGGTGTACGGTAATTTCTTTGGAATGATACCAAATACATTAAGTGAATGCAAAATGTATGGAGTTGAGATAGATACTATCTCTGGAGGAATTGCTAGGCAGTTATATCAAAAAAATACAATAGCAATAAAAGGGTTTGAAGATGTAGAACTTCCAGACTCTTTTTTTGATGTAGCAATTCGGCAATGTTCCTTTTCGGAGATTTTAAGGTTTATGATAAAAGATATGATAAAAATAAATTTTTAATTCACGATTATTTCTTCGGAAAGAGTTTAGACAAAGTTAGACAAGGAGGAGTAATTGCATTTATCACAAGCAAAGGTACACTAGATAAAGAAGATGACAGTGTTAGACGTTATTTATCACAAAGAGCAGAATTGATTGGAGCAATAAGACTTCCCAATGATACATTTAAAAGAAATGCAGGAACAGAGGTTACATCCGATATTATATTTCTAAAGAAACGAGACAAAATTACAGATATAGTAGATGATTGGGTAGAAATAGCAGAAAATGAGGATGGAATAAGAATAAATAAATACTTTGCAGACCACCCCGAAATGATACTTCGGAAAAATGGAAATCGTGCCAACTCAATATGGTATGGACTCAACTTGTAAGGCACACGAGTATGTAGAATTACCAAAATTATTAAATGATGCAATAGTTTATTTAGAAAATAAAATTGACGATTACCAAATAGATATGATAGACGAAGATGAAAAAACTATTCCAGCAAATCCTAATGTAAGAAATTTTTCATATACAATAGTTGATGAACAGGTGTATTATAGAGAAAATAGCCAAATGATTTTACAAGACCTACCAATAACATCTATTAACAGAATTAAAAGTATGATAGCAATAAGGGAATGTGTAAGAGAACTTATAGATGTACAAATGGAAGATGGTTCAAATGACGAAATAAAAGAGTTACAAGCAAGATTGAATGGACTATATGATAATTTTACTAATAAATATGGACTAATAAATAGTACTACAAATGAAAGAGCATTTTCTGAGGATAGTAGTTATTATCTATTATGCTCACTTGAAATATTAAACGAGAATAAGAAATTTATACGAAAAGCTGATATGTTTACCAAGAGAACAATAAAGCCAAATAGAACAGTAACGAAAGTAGATAATAGTATTGATAGTTTAATTTTATCAATATCAGAAAAAGCACGAGTAGATTTAGAATATATGCAAGGTCTAACAGGAAAAACACAAGAAGAACTTATAGAGGAACTAGAAGGTAGTATATATAAAGATCCTATAAGTGAAGAATATGTTACAGCAGACGAATATCTTTCTGGAAATGTAAGAGAAAAGCTAAAAATAGCAAGAAGAATGGCAGAAAATGATAAGGAGTATGAAATCAATGTAAAAGCATTAGAACAAGTAAAAATACCAGATTTGTCAGCTAGTGAAATCAGTGTAAGATTAGGTGCGACGTGGATACCTCTTTCAGATATAGAACAATTTATGTATGAACTGCTTGGAACAAGCGATAACAAAAAGAGATATATAAAAGTACACTATTCGGACTATACATCTGAGTGGAATATTAGTGGTAAAGGCGAAGATTGTAGTAATGTAAAGGCTTTTAACACTTATGGTACAAGGAGAGTAAATGCGTATAAGATAATTGAAACTACATTAAATTTAAAAGACGTAAGAATATATGATACAGTTATTAATATTGATGGAAAAGAAGAAAGAGTATTAAATGCAAAAGAAACGGCTATTGCACAGTCTAAACAAGAACTTATAAAAGAAAAGTTTACAGAATGGATATGGAAGGATCAATCTAGGCGTGAAAGATTAGTCAATTTATATAATGATAAATTTAATAATATTAGACCAAGAGAATATAATGGGAGATATATAAATTTTGGAGGAATTAATCCAGAGATAAGGCTAAGAAAACATCAAGAAAATGCAATAGCACATATTCTTTATGGTGGTAATACATTGTTAGCACATGAAGTTGGTGCAGGTAAAACATTTGAAATGGTAGCAGGAGCTATGGAAGCTAAAAGGCTTGGACTTTGTAACAAGTCTTTATTTTGTGTTCCAAACCACATAATAGAACAATTTGCAAGTGAATTTATGCAGTTGTATCCAAGTGCAAATATTCTTGTTGCAACGAAAAAGGACTTTACAACTAATAATCGTAAAAAGTTCTGTTCAAAAATAGCAACAGGAGATTATGATGCTGTAATTATTCGGACACTCGCAATTTGAGAAAATACCAATATCAAAAGAAAGACAAGAAGCAATATTACAAGAACAGATAAATGATTTAGTGTTATCAATAGATAATTTAAAAAATAATGACGGAGAATATTATTCAATAAAGCAACTAGAGAAAAGTAAAAGTAAAATAGAAGAAAAGCTAAAGAGATTAAATGACCAGAGCAAAAAGGACAATGTAATAACTTTTGAGCAACTAGGTTGTGATAGACTTTTTATTGACGAGGCACATTATTTTAAGAACTTATTTTTATTTACTAAAATGCGTAATGTTGGTGGAATTGCACAAACAGAGGCACAGAAAAGTTCTGATTTATTTATGAAATGTAGATATTTAGACGAATTAACTGGAGGAAAAGGTATTGTTTTTGCAACTGGGACACCTATCTCTAATTCAATGGTAGAACTTTATACAATGCAAAGGTATTTACAGTATAGTACATTAGTAGAAAGGGGACTAATACAATTCGACAGTTGGGCAAGTACCTTTGGAGAAACAGTAACAGCACTGGAACTAGCACCAGAAGGAACAGGATACAGATCAAAAACGAGATTTTCAAAATTTTATAATCTTCCAGAACTGATGTCTATGTTTAAAGAAATAGCAGATATTCAAACAGCAGATACATTAAATCTACCAGTACCAAAAGTAAATGCTTACACAATAGATGTTGATGCAAGTGATATACAAAAGGGTATGGTACAAGACTTAGCAAAAAGAGCAGAAAGAATTAGAAAGAAGCAAGTTAATTCAAAAACAGATAATATGCTTAGAATAACAAATGAAGGACGAAAGCTTGCACTAGACCAAAGAATAATAAATGATATGCTACCAGATTATGAAAATGGAAAAGTAAATGTGTGTGCTAATAATATATATAAGATATGGGAAAAAACTAAGGATAAAAAGTCAACACAGCTAGTGTTTTGTGATTTATCAACTCCCAAGAGTTTAGGTACAGAAGATAATCCATATGAAATGGAATTTTTAAATGGAGAGTGGTATTTAAAAGATAGACCATTTACGGATGTTTATACTGACTTAAAGAGAAAACTAATATCTAAAGGAATACCAGAAGATGAGATAGCTTTTATACATGACGCTACAACAGAAACAAAAAAGAAGGAACTATTTGCAAAGGTTAAGAGTGGAAATATAAGGGTTTTGATGGGTTCAACCTCTAAAATGGGAGCAGGTACAAACGTACAAAATAAAATTAAAGCAATACACCATTTAGATGTACCATGGAGACCTAGTGATTTACAACAACGAAATGGTCGTGGAGTTCGTCAAGGAAATGAAAATGAAGAAATAGATATTTACACTTATGTTACAAAAGGAACATTTGATGCTTATTCTTATCAAACAGTAGAAAGAAAACAGAGAGGTGTATCACAAATAATGACCTCAAAAGTAATATCACGTTCTGAGGAAGATATTGATGAAAAAGCACTTTCTTATGCTGAAATAAAGGCACTTGCTACTGGAAATCCATTGATAATTGAAAAAGCAGAATTAGAAGAACAGAGTTCTAAGTTAAAAATATTAAAACAAAGTTATTTAAGTGAAATTTATAGACTTGAAGACGCAATAGTAAAATTTTATCCAGTAGAAATAAAGAACAATGAAGAATTAATTAGTAATATGCAAAAAGATTTGGAACTGGTTAAAGAAAATACAGAACTTAATAATGAGGACAAGTTTTCTCCTATAATTTTAAAAGGAAAACAATATGTAAAAAAAGAAGATGCAGGAAAAATGATACTTGAAATATGTAAAAGTAAGGAAAATAAAGAAATAGAAGAAATAGGTAAATATAGAGGGTTAAAAATGGAACTTGAAATTGTAGCAGGAGATTATATTTTAGCTTTAAAAGGAGAATCTGCATATAGTATAAAATTAGGAAAAGATGTCTTTGGAAATATAACGAGAATGGATAATGCTATTACTGATATAGAGAAAAAATTGAATAATACTAATAATGATCTAGAAAATTTAAAACAGCAATTTGAAAATGCAAAAATACAAGTAAAAGTACCATTTGACAAAGAAAGAGAGTTACAAGAAAAAATTATACGATTGAATGAAGTAAATAAAGAACTTGAGATCAAGGACAATGAACACGAAATGGTAGATGATGAAATAGAGGAACAGGAAGATTATATTCCAGAAAAAGATAATAGAAGCTATGAATTAGAGGCAAGATAAAAAGTTTAATTGACATAAATAAAAATAAATAGTATAATTATTTTAGTTAATAGAAAATTTAAAGGAGATTTAATATGGAAATAAAGACAAAGAAGATGATTAATACTATTATTTTTTCTATAATAGGATGTATAGCATTTGGTTGTGCAATTCATGAAGGTATTGGCTATCAAATAAATAATGAAGGTAGTGATATATGGTATAGACATGCACCTCTTGACAAAATTAAAGCATACCGTGAAAAACTTGGAATACAATTTCGTGATTCAGGAATTAATAATTTAAGTGATCAGAAATACTCTCAGCTAGAGAGAGAGATGCGTAAAGCAGATAATGTTATAAGTGCTAGGGAGAATGCCATATATGAAAGAGAACATCCAAACGCTCAACCAGTATATCACAGCAACGGATACTATTTAGAAAGTGATGATTAAGTCTAGTTATTTAATTAAATATGAAAGTAAGAAAGAAGTAGATAAAAATATTTACTTCTTTTTTATTGGAAAGGTAGGAAAAATCAAATGGAAACAATAAAAGAAATGAAAAAAATCAAGAGAAAGTAGATGATATTATGGGATTTGTTGCTCCAGAAATTGTCAAAGAAATAAAGAAAATGGACTTAATAACATACTTTCAAATGTGCGAACCTGACGAATTAGTAAAGGACTGTAGGACACAATATTCAACAAAAACTCATTCAAGTTTGAAAATGTCAAATGGATATTGGCACTATATGAATGGAAGAATAGGAGGCAGAAATGCTGTTGATTATGTAGAAAGAATGTTAGGATATAAGTTCCCAGAATCAGTTGAATATATACTTGAGAGATTAAACGGAAAAAAACCGATTTGTGTTCCTCAAGAAGAAAAAAAGAAGATACAAAATTTAATTTTACCAGATAAAAATACAAATGAAAATCAAATAATAAGTTATCTAAAATCACGAGGAATTGATGAAGAAATAATACAAAAATGTATTCAAAAACATCTAATATATGAGGAAAAATATTATCACAATGTAGTATTTGTAGGTTATGATGAAATGGGAAATGCAAAATATGCAGGGGTAAGAGCAACAAACGAAAGCAAGTTTAAAAATGATGCAACAGGTAGCAGTAAACAATATTCTTTTAGACTAGAAAGTAAGATAAAATCTAATGAAATATATGTATTTGAAAGTAGCATTGATGCATTATCATTCGCTACTTTTTTTAAGTTGTATGGAATAAATTGGGAAGAAAAAAACATGCTTTCACTTGCTGGAGTTTATCAACCTGCAGGTCAGATGTCAGCAAGTAAAGTTCCTATTGCTTTGCAAAATTATTTAGAAAAGCACACAGAAATAACAAAAATATATTTATGTTTAGATAATGATGAAGCAGGTAGAAAAGCAACAAAAGCGTTGCAAATGGTTATACCAAACAGATATGAAGTGATAGACAGACCTGCTAAAAAAGGAAAAGACTATAACGATTATTTGTGTATATCACTAGGTATAAAAAGAGAAGAAAGAAAGAAAAAAATTGAAATAGGAAGGATAAGATAAATATGAAAAAATATGAATTTACAATTAGAAAAGTATTAGAAAAAAATATAGAAATCGAAGGTGAAAATAAGAAACAAGCCTTTGAAAAAGTAATAAAGTTATTAGCACTAGGAGAAAAAATTATATTCAAAAACATAGATAAAAATAACGAGGTTTATGAAATAAAAATGAATAAAATTTTAAATGAAAATCACATCGAAAAGGAGAAAGATATTGAAAAAATTATAAATAAAATCATGCAAAAAGTGGAACTAAACTTAGAAGAAAATAGCGAAAGTTTTAATGAAAATAACGAAGAAATTGAGGACAATTTAATAGTAGATACAGACGAAATAACATGTCAGAAATGTGGAAATCATATCTCGCTAGAAAAATTTTTATAGTCCTAACAAGCAACACATTTGTATATACACAAATGTAAATATGGGGTTTACACCCCAATCCCCAATAAGAATAAGGAGTGAAAAATTTGAAAGAAGATCCAAGAGATATTATTGTACCAATTAGAATGAATTTTTTAGAAAAAGAAAAAATAAAAAAACGAGCCAATAAAACAGGAAAAAATTTATCAAGTTTTATTAGAGAATCAGCTTTAGGTTGTGAAATAAAGCAAAAGCCAGATAAAATATTTTATGATGTAACAACAAGAGAAATGGGAAAATTTATGAGAACCTTATCAGAACTTGAAAGATTACTTTATCACAGAAATTTTATTGATGAAAGAATATTAAAAAATGAAATTGCAGAATGGAGAAAATTCAGAACACAAATAAGAGATAGATATTTGTGAGGTTATCATGGCAACTACACGTATATGGAAGATAGAAAATAGAATAGATAAAGTAATAAGTTATACCATTAATCCAGAGAAAACAGAAAATCAAAATTATGAGAAAGAATTGTATAAGAGTTTGCACAATACAATAGAGTATGCAAAGGCAGATTATAAAACAGAAAAACAATTCTATGTTACTGGAATAAATTGCATAGCAGAGACCGTATTGCAAGATATGATACAAACTAAGAAACACTTTGGAAAAACAAAAGGAATATTAGCTTTTCACGGCTATCAATCATTTGCAAAAGGAGAGGTAACGGCAAAACAAGCACATGAAATAGGAGTAAAACTTGCAGAAGAAATTTGGGGAGATAAATATGAAGTATTAGTTTCTACACATCTTAATACAAACTGTTATCATAATCATATAGTGTTAAATTCTGTTTCTTTTGTAGATGGAAAAGTTTATACAAATACAGTCGAACATTATGCTTTAATTAGAAAAACATCAGATGACTTATGTAGAGAATATGGACTAAGTGTAATAGAAGAAAAGCCATGTGGAAAATTAAAAATAGATTATACAAAATTCTATAATTCATATATTCAAAAATCAGATTATTATACTGATACAAAAGATGATGTAGACTATGCAATTTCACAAAGTTATTCGTATGATAATTTCAAAAAACTTTTAGAAGATATGGGGTATAAAGTTACAATAAGAGCAAACAAAATAAGTCTATGTAGACCTCCATATAAAAGAAATATAAGAATTGAAAGAAGTTTTGGAGAAGAATATAGCATAATTAATATAGAAGAAAGAATACTAAATGCACAAATTCCAAAAGTATTTTTCCCAGAAATTAGAACACAGAACAGAAGATATTATAGAAGAAATAAATATAATAAAAAATTGAACAATAGTAGAGGAAGTTTATATAAATTATATCTATACTATTGTTATTTGATTAAAAAATTTCCAGATAATAGAAATAAGGTAAAAATATCAACGAATATGAGGAAAGATATAAAAAAAATGGAGATTATATCAAGCGAAATTAAGTTCCTTCGTAGTCATCATATAGAAACTACGAAGGAACTTTTTTCATTTAAAGAACAAACTATTGATAAATTAAAGAAATATTTACACGAAAGAGCAAAACTAAGAAGAAAAAGGACGAAAATTACAGATGTACAAGAAAGAAAAGAATTATGTGATAAAATTTTGAATTTATCAGATTGCATTGGCAAAATAAACAAGGAGTTAGGATACTGTCAAGACATAGAAAATAGAATGCTAACGATAAAAGAAAATATAAACGAACTAGAAGAAAAAGACAAAAGTAAAGATGATAAACAAAAAGGAAAGGAGAAAATAAAGTGAACTCATCAGATTCAGCAGAAGAACTTATTAAAATTTATTTAGACGGGATAAGTTTTACATTAAAAATTGCAGGGGAAGGCTCAAAAAATCTTATAGCTTTTCTAATGGCAATGCAAAAAGAAAAAGTACAAATAAAAGGTAAAACACGTTTGACGAATATGCTAAAGACAGGAAAACAACTAAAAATATTTACAATAAAAGCAGAAGATTTAAAGAAATTTTCACAAGAGGCAAAAAAGTATGGAATATTGTATTGCGTTTTAGCAAATAAGAAAAATGAAAAAATTGACGGCTTGGTAGATGTAATGGTAAGAGAAGAAGATGCATCAAAGGTAAATCGTATAGCAGAAAGGTTTAAATTTGCAGATGTTGCTACTATAAAAAAAGAAATGGAGAAAGAAGAAAAAGCAAAAGTAGAACAATTAAGTAAAAAAAGCAAAGATGAACAAATGTTAGACGAGTTATTTGCAGAGCCACCAAAAGAGGAAAAGGAACAGACACCCAGTAATGAACAGTCGGAAGAAAAGAGTCAGTCAGAGCATTCCTTAAATACCAAGAAGAACTTAGAAGAAAACAGGGTAAATAATAGTAGAAGGTCTGTAAAAAAAGAATTGAGGGACATTGAAAAAGAACTAAAACAAAAAGAAAAATTAGAGCAAAAAGAAGAACTATTTACAGATAAGAATGAAAATGCAGTAGAAACTAATACACCTAAACATTTAAAGACTAAAGAAGTAAAAAAGGAAGAACAAATGCAAGAAAACAATAAAGCAAAGCACTTAAAAGAGCCAAAGCATTTTGAACAACAAAATCATAATAGTAAGAGAAGAAAAAGGAATAAAAGAAAGGGGCAAACCAAATGAACGAAAAAACAAAAATAAACAATGACCTAAATGATATATTTGAACAAGGCAAAAGTAAAAACAATAATTATAATAATCAAAATAAATGGAAAGAACAAAATGAAAAAAGAAAAGAGTTATACAAAAAAATTACTGATGCATCTTTTAATATAGTTAAAGACAGCAATTTGTTTAAAGAATATTTGAACGTATTGAGTAGATTTTATAAGTATTCTGTTGGTAATTGTATGCTTATTCTTGAATCAGAGCCTAATGCAAAGCAAATAAAATCAGAGCAGGACTGGATAGACAAGGGATATGATAAATTAGAAGGAGCAAAAGCAATTATAATATTAGAACCTAATAAGTCAAATGGAAAGATATATTATAATCCAAAAGAAGAATACGATATTTCACAAACAAATGCACCTATACCAAAAGAAAAAAATTATACAGCAAGAGAAATAACATCAGCATTATTTACTATGTGTAAAGCTGAAAGAGAGGTAGTTGATATTTTACCAAATGGAGAGAAAGGATCACAATATGTGGAAAGTGAAAACAAGCTATATATATGTAAAGGGTTAAAACCAGAATATGTAGCAAAAACTGTCATCCAAGAATTTCTAAAAAGTGAAATGCAAGGTATGGAACAAAGTGAGATGAACGAGTTTAAGACATATTGTATTTCATATATGATGTGCAGAAAATATGGAATAGATGTAACTGGATTTGAATTTACAGAATTGCCACAAGAATTAGTTAATCAAAAGGATAGTAAAAATATAAGACAAGAGCTAGAAGGAATAAGACAAGACTTTGAAACCCTTAGCACAAAGGTTAATGAATATTTTATACAAGAGGAAAAAATCAAAAAAAATAAAGAACAAGGAAGGTAGCCTATAAATGAAGGATGATAGAGTATTAATTTTAGATAAATATGATTATGGAGAAGTATTGAGCATTATAAATGATAAAAGAAACGAATTAATAGGTAAGAAGGAAGATACTAGAGAAATAAACGAATTATTTGAAAAAGTTGTAAATGCCCCAACAAAGAAAAAAAGTAAACTAAGACGAGAAAGGTCAGCATGTGAACGATAACAGACAAACAAGTATTGTTTTATTAGTATTAGGTGGAATTGCAGTAATATGGATAAGTCTATTAGTTGCACCATATATAGATGGTGGATTAATCGAAATTGTAAATAATTTGCCAAAACAAATAGAAACACCATTTCAAATAGAATTTTGCAAGGATAGTTTGAGGTCTATTCTTATTTTTTTACTAATTTATCTATTAGGATTAGGTATGTATTTTTCGACTAGAAGAAATTATAGAAGAGGCAAGGAATATGGCTCAGCAGAGTGGGGCAATGCTAAGAAAATAAACAAAAAATATATGCAATTTCCAAAAAATCAAAATAAAGTATTAACACAAAATGTTATGTTAGGTTTTAATGCAAAAAAGCATAGAAGAAATTTGAATGTATTAGTTGTAGGTGGAAGTGGAGCAGGTAAAACGAGATTCTATGGAAAACCAAATGTAATGCAATGCAATAGTTCATATGTTATATTAGACCCAAAACGGAGAAATTTTAAGGGATACAGGATACTTACTAGAAAAAGAAGGATATAAAGTAAGAGTATTAGACCTAGTCAATACAGAAAAAAGTCATTGTTATAATCCTTTTATTTATATAAGAGATGATAATGATATACAAAAGCTAGTAAGTAATCTATTTAAGAGTACAACACCAAAAGGCAGTCAGTCAAATGATCCATTTTGGGACATAAGTGCTTCAATGCTTTTATCAGCATTATTTTATTACTTGAAATATGAGGCTCAAGAGGAAGAACAAAATTTTTCGATGGCATCTGAAATGTTAAAGGCAGGAAAGCCAAAAGATGATGATGACTATGAAACAGCACTTGATATATTGTTTAAAAGATTAGAGAATAGAAATCCAAATCATATAGCAGTGAAATATTATAAGGATTATCATAGTCGGAGCAGGAAGGACATTACAATCAATAAATGTTACTCTTGCATCAAAACTAGAAAAATTTAATCTTGATTCAATAGAAGGAATAACAAAAACAGATGAATTAGAGTTAGATAAGCTTGGAGAGGAAAAAATGGCACTATTTGCAATTATTCCAGATAATAGTACAGATATGAATTTCTTAGTAAGTATATTATATACACAAATATTTCAAGTATTATATTACAAAGCAGATTATAAATATAATGGCTCACTACCAATATCTGTACATTTCATTATGGATGAATTTGCGAATGTTGCTCTACCAAATGATTTTGAAAAGGTACTTTCTACAATGCGTTCAAGAAATATATCAGTTTCAATTATCATACAAAATATGGCTCAACTCAAATCATTATTTGAAAAGCAATGGGAAAGCATAGTTCGGTAATTGTGATGAGTTCTTATATCTGGGTGGGAATGAACAATCAAGCTATAAGTATGTGTCAGAACTATTAGGAAAAGAAACGATAGACACAAACACATATCGGAAAATCAACAGGACATTCTGGAAATTACTCTACTAATTATCAAAATGCAGGTAGAGAACTATTGACGCAAGATGAAATAAGGACGTTAGATAATGATAAAGCAATATTGCTAATAAGAGGAGAAAAGCCAATAATAGACCAAAAGTATAACATTTTAAAACACCCCAATGTAAAAGAAACAACAGATGGAAAAGCTAAACCATATGAACATGGAAGAATAGATAGGGCAAATGCAAGTATATTACAATTAGAACCAAACGAAATAGATATAAACAAGCTTAAAGACATAACAGAATATAAACGAGCAGAAAAAAATAATACAGAACTTTTATCTGAAGAAGATATAGAAATTTATTATTTAATGGAGGAATATGAAAATGAAAAAGAACAAGAAAATAAGAAATAAAGTAATTAGTATAGGTTTAAAGGTAGCAACAATATTTGTTGCGTTTTTTTTAATGAAAAATACAGTATTTGGAACAGATAATCCATTAACAGTTATAAATAATTTATCAACTTTTATTTTTAGTATAGTAAAAGCAATTGGAATGATACTACTGCTTTGGGGAATCGTACAAATCGGAATGGCATTAAAGAGCCATGACCCAGCACAAAGAGCGAGTGGATTTATGACATTAGGAGGTGCAGTAATAATAACATTCGCAAAAGAAATTCTTGATTTAATCACAGGAGGATAAAACAAATTTAAAATATAAATAAACAAGGGCAAATCTTTAAGAGTTGTCTTTGTTTATCTAAAGGATGGATGAGAAGTGAAAAAATATAAAATTATTTATGCCGATCCACCATGGAATTATAGGGTATGGTCAAAGAAAGGAGATGGAAGATCGGCAAGAAATCATTATGAAACAATGAATACAGAAGAAATATGCAATTTGCCAATAAAAAATATTGCAGATAAAGATAGTGTACTTTTTTTATGGGTTACATTTCCATGCCTATTGGATGGATTAAAAACGATGATAAGATGGGGATTCAAGTATAAAACATGTGGATTTACTTGGGTAAAAAAAAATAAAAAGGGCATTGGTTGGTTTTTCGGGCTTGGATATTGGACACGTGCAAATGCAGAATTATGTTTAATAGGCACAAGGGGAAAAATAAGTAGAAAATCAAATAGGATATCACAAGTAATAGATACACCAATAGAAGAACACAGTAAAAAACCAAATATTGTAAGAGAGAAGATAGTAGAACTGATGGGAGATCTACCTAGAATCGAACTTTTTGCAAGACAAAAAGTAAATGGTTGGGATGTATGGGGAAATGAGATTGAAAGTGATATAAATATGAGTGATTATGAAGGAGGAAAAGATGTCGGATAACTGGGTTGTAGGAAATTTACAAAATGCCTTAAATACGTGGAATGAAAAATTAAATGAAATATGGACTCTTGTTACACAAACGCCAGAGACATTTAAAGGACGGTAGTATTTGGAATATTATTGTAAATATAAATGGAGCAGTACAAGCAATAGGACTAGCATTACTTGTTTTATTTTTTGTAGTAGGAATAGTAAAAACATGCTCTAGTTTTGCAGAGGTAAAAAGACCTGAACAGGTTTTGAAATTATTTATAAGGTTTATATTGACTAAGACAGCCATAACATACGGATTAGAGTTAATGTTAGCGATATTTAAAATAACGCAAGGTGTAGTTCAGACAATAATGCAGACAGCAGGAATAGGAGGAGCAACACAAAGTGAATTGCCACAAGAAATGATAATAGCAATAGAAAGTTGTCGGATTTATTGAGAGCATACCTCTATGGGCAGTAGCATTTATACGGAAGTTTCTTAGTAAACGTATTAGCTTATGTTATGATACTTTCGGTTTATGGTAGATTTTTCAAAATATATTTATATACTGCAATAGCACCTATTCCGTTAAGTACATTTGGAGGAGAGCCAACAGGACATATTGGTAGAAGTTTTATAAAAGGATTTTGTGCAGTATGTCTTGAAGGAGCAATAATAATGCTTGCTTGTATTATATTTTCACAATTTGCAAGTTCTCCACCAGTTGTAGATGCAAATGCACAAGCAGTAAATCAAGTATGGAGTTATCTAGGAGAATTAGTATTCAATATGTTAGTGCTAGTTCGGAACAGTAAAAATGAGTGATAAAGTAGTTCATGAAATGATGGGATTATAGAGAGGAGCAGATAAAATCTATGTTAGTAAAAAATGAAATGGAAAAAGTATGGTTAATTGAAGACAATAAGTTGAAATGTACAAATAAGATTGTATCAAAATTAAATTATTTTGGAAAAGAAGTAGCCATACTGAAAACAAAAGCAAATTGGGACGGACAAGAAATGTTATTTAAAGATAAAAAAGAAAATTGCTATTGGGAATTAGGAATAGCACCAATACGTTTCAGTATGTTTTTAAGAAATGTACTAGACAATAATGAAAAGGATAATTCCTGTAATGAAATGCTAGATATTTTTAATGAAGAAAATATAATAAGGCTTTTCAAAAAAAGTATAGATAAAAAGTCATATTTTAATACGTGTCAATTAAAATTTATAAATAAACATTGTGATATGGATATGTTTGAAAGAGCAAAAGAAAGCAGAGAAGACTTTTTATATAATAAAAAGCAAGAAGATGAAATCTGGAAAGAAGAACAGCAAAGGAAAGCTGAAGAGAAAATAAAACAAGTTAATAATAAATTTTATGAACAAGTAAAAGGAATAAAAAACAGAATACAATTAAGAGAAATCGTTAAGTCAGAAAAGCTAAAATTTTATAAAGATAACAAATATGAAAATGGTATTACAGAACAAAACTGTTTTTTGTATTTAGCAAAGCAATATGGAATCAATATACCACTTGCAACACAAGGATTTATAAACAATAAATTAGTAGATTATAATTTTGGAACTGGACAATATAGATTTCTAGTAATAAATGGAAACAAAAAAGGTAGTGAAGAAATACACAAATATTTTAAACAGATATATCAAAAGGTTGTAGAAGAAACAAAAGAATATAAAGAGCAAAAACATAGCAAAGAATTAGTTATTAGGTAGGAGGAAATGGAGTGGAAATTAAGATAAACAAGGAGATAAGGGACTATAAAGAAAAAGTATTTTTTGGACTATCTATGAGGCAATGTATATTTTCTGCTTTAGCTTGTGGAGTAGCAGTATTGATATATTTTTTATTAAGAAATCATTTGGGTTTAGAAACATTATCTTGGCTATGTATATTAAGTGCTATTCCATTTGGGTTTTTAGGCTTTGTAAGGTATAACGGAATGAATGCAGAACAATTTATAATTACTTGGGTTAAGTCAGAAATTCTAATGCCAAAAGTTTTATATTTTAAACCAGAAAATATGTATAATGAATTATTAGAACAGGAATATAGAAGGAAAAAGAAGGAGGAAAAGCAACATGAGATTTTTAATGGGATTTTTAAAATTAAATCAAGACAAGGAAAAAATGAAAATACCCAAAAGTGTTCAAAAGGCAATACCAATCAAGAGGATATACGAAAATGGAACATTTCAAGTTGGGAGAAATAACTACTCAAAAAGTTATAGATTTACAGATATAAATTATATTGTAGCAGATAAGGAAGAACAAGAGATGATTGCAATAGATTATGGAAGTATATTAAATTTATTAGACTATTCATTATTACCTAAAATAACTATTGTAAATAGGAAGTTAAATGGTATTGATTTTGAAAACAAAATAAAAATGCAGTTAGGAAATGATAATCTAACGAAGTATAGAAAAGAGTTCAATAATATGTTATTACAAAATACAATGGAGGCACAGGGAATAATACAAGAAAAGATAATGACTATTACAGTAAACAAGAGAAAAGTAGAAGATGCAGAAATGTGTTTAAATAGAACAAGTGCAGAATTAAGTAATGGCTTTTCAAAATTAGGCTCTAAGATTACAGAGCTGGATATAAATGAAAGACTAAGGGTATTTCATGATTTCTTCAGAACAGGAGAAGAAGATTTATACAACTTTGATATTAAAAAAACAATGCAAAAAGGACATAGTTTTAAGGATTATATTTGTCCAGACATATTTGAATTTAAAACAGACTTCTTTAAAATGGGTAATAGGTATGGGAGAGTACTATTTATAAAGGAATTTGCAAACTTTTTAAATGATGATATAATATCAGAACTAACAGACCTAAATAAGAATATGATGCTAAGTATTGACATGAAAGCAGTTCCAATAGAGGAAGCAATAAAACTTGCAAATGATAAAATAATGGCAGTGGAAACAGATATAGCAAGGTGGCAGAAAAGCCAAAATGAAAATGGAAATTTTTCTGCAGAGATACCATTTGAGTTACAAAAACAAAGAGAAGAAAGTAAAGAATTTTTAGAGGACTTGATGACACGAGATCAAAAGATGTTTCTAGCAACAATAACAATAGTTCATACAGCAAATACTAAAGAAGAATTAGATAATGATACGGAAAACCTAAAAGCAATCGCAGGTAAACGCATGTGTCAGTTAGGAATATTCAATTATCAGCAATTAGACGGACTTAATACTGTATTGCCATATGGAATAAATCAAATAAAGTTAAATAGAACACTAACAACAGAAAGTTTGTCATCATTTATGCCTTTTAAAGTTCAAGAGGTTCAAGATACAAATGGGATATTCTATGGAAAAAATATCATTTCTAAAAATATGATATTAATAGATAGACATGAGTTACTAAACGGTAACTCATTTATCTTGGGCGTAAGTCGGAAGTGGAAAAAGTTTTACAGCAAAGCAAGAGATTACGGAAATAGCGTTGCAGGATAAGGATGCAGATATTATAGTAATAGATCCAGAGGCAGAATATAGAGCGTTGATAAAAAATCTTGGAGGAGAAGTAATTAAAATATCTGCAAATAGTAATAATCATATTAATGCATTAGATATAAATAAGGATTATGGAGAGGGAAAGAGTCCATTAAATGATAAAGCGGAATTTGTACTTTCACTATGTGAACAAATCATGGGAACGGATAATGGAATAGGAAAAGATAAATCACTAATTGATAGATGTGTAAAAATTGTATATCAAGATTACGAAAATAGAAAATATCAAGGAACACCACCAACACTGGAAGATTTTAGAAAAGTATTACTAAGACAACCAGAAAGAGAGGCAAAAGACATAGCATTATCGATAGAATTGTTTACTAAAGGAAGTCTTAATACATTTGCGAAACAGACTAATGTACAAGTAAACAATAGAATAATATGCTATGATATAATAGACCTAGGAGGACAACTAATGCCAATAGGAATGTTGGTGATTTTAGATAGCATATTAAACAGAATTTCAAAAAATAGAATACAAGGAAAAACAACATATATCTTCATAGATGAAATTTATCTATTATTCAAACATTCATATACATCATTCTTTATAGAAAAATTATGGAGAAGGATAAGAAAATACGGAGGTTTTGCAACAGGGATAACACAAAACATTGCAGATATATTGAAAAATCAAAAAGCAACAACAATGTTATCTAATAGTGAACTTGTAATAATGTTGAATCAGTCAGCAACAGATAGGAAAAAACTAGCAGAACTATTGCAAATATCAGAAAAAGAACTAAGTTTTATTACTAACTCAGGAACAGGTCAAGGATTAATAAAAGTAAGTAATGCAATAATACCGTTTAAAAATATATTTCCCAAAAATACAGAGTTATACAAATTAATGACAACCAAGCCCAAAGAGTTCGAGGTGCAGGAATGAAAAAAGTCATGTATAAAATAACAATAATACTACTAATAGGCATAATGCTTATTAGTAGTTACTTTGTTTTTAGAGATTGTAAAGAAGATAAAAAACAAGAGAAAATATTTGAAGAATTGATAGTTATTGCAAACAATGAAGGCAACGAAAAAGAACAAATACAAGAAGATGAAATTAATCTTGAAGAACTGTATAAAATCAATAGTGATGTTGTTGGGTGGATAAGGATAAAAAATACAAATATGAATTATCCCATAATGCAATCAAAATATAGTCCTAATTATTATCTGACTAGGAATTTTTATAAAAATTATTCAAGTAATGGAACACCATATATGGCAGAAAATTGTGATATAGAAAAAAGCGACAACTTAATAATATATGGTCATAATATAAATGGAAAGAGAGTTTTTGGAGAACTAGAAAATTATAAAAAGGAAAAGTATTACAATGAGCATAGTATAATACAATTTCATACTTTAAAAGAGTATGCAGAATATGAAATAATTGCAGTATTCAAAACAGTAGCATATAGTTCAAAAGGTTTTGATTACTACAATTATTATAATTTAAAAGATGAAAAAGAGTTTAATATATTTGTAAATAAATGTATGGAACTCTCTTTTTATAATACAGGAAAAAAAGCACAATATGGAGATAGGTTGATTACATTATCTACTTGTGAATACTCAAACAAAAATCGGAAGATTAGTAGTTGTAGCAAAAAAAGTAATCTAGGAGGTGTGAAGTAATTGACAGAAATACAAAGAAGAATAAAACAAAAGGAAGATGCAAAAATACCTATAAAAAAATTAGATAGAAAAGCATTATATAAACAAAAATTAAAAAATAATATAGGAAAAACAAAAGAAAATGTAGATGAGAAAGAAAATAATAATCCAAATGAATATAGCATAAATAAAATAATAGAAACAGAAAAAGGGATATACCATAGAGGAATTGTAGATTTAGAAAAATATGCAAAAAAAGCAGTAAAAGAAACGAAACAAAATGCAAATTATACAGTACAAAAAATAAAACAAAAGAAATCAAATAAAACAATAAAGAGAAAGGCAAAAGAAACAACAAAAAGATTAAAACAGGGCAGAAAAACAATAAAAACATCAAAAAGAACAGGAAAATTTGCATACAAAACAACAAAACAAACTGAAAAAATAGCAATAAAAACGAGCAAAAAAGCATATCAAGGTGCTAAAGAAGGAACAAAGGCAACAATTAAAGGAATAAAAATAGGAGTAAAAGCAACCATAAAAGCTGTAAAAACAACAGTGGTAACTGCAAAATCAATGTTGTCGCTATTTTTAGCAGGAGGGTGGATAGCTTTCGTTGTAATTTTAGTATTATGCATTGTAGGAATGGCTTGTGCAATGATGTTTGGAGAAAGCACAGAACAAAACAGTAGTATTGTTGCAGTAGCTATGGGGCAAGTTGGAAATGTTGGAGGAGAAAAGTTTTGGAAGTGGTATGGATTTAACGAGCATGTAGAATGGTGTGCAATTTTTGTAAGTTGGTGTGCTAATGAGTGTGGATATATAGAAAGTGGAACTATACCTAAATTTTCTAGTTGTAAATATGAAGGAGTGCCTTTTTTTAAGGAAAAAGGATTATGGAAAGATAGAGGATATATCGCAAAATCTGGAGATATTATATTTTTCGACTGGGAGCAAGATGGACTTGCCGATCATGTTGGCATTGTACAAAAAACGGAAAATGATATAGTTTATACAATAGAAGGAAATTCTAGTGGGGATACTTGTAGACAGAAAGAATATAATATTAATAGTAATGTCATTTATGGTTATGGAACACCATTATATTTGACTGAGAGGAGAGTATAGAAAAAGGTACTAACTGAGATAGTTAGTACCAAAATTTTTTATTTATTTACAGCGTCTTTTAACACTTTACCTGCTTTGAACACAGGAACAGTAGATGCTGGTATTCTTAATTCTTCGCCAGTTCTAGGATTCTTACCCTTTCTATCAGATCGTTTTCTTGTTTCAAAAGAGCCAAATCCAACAAGTTGAATTTTACCTTTATTTTTTAATTCCTCAGAAATTATTTCAATTAAAGTATCTAAATTTTCTTCAGCAGATTTTTTTGAAGAACCTACTTTTTGAGCAATACTTGCTACTAATTCACTTTTATTCATTATGATATAACCCCCTTTCACAAATATATTGTAAATAATTTATCAAAGTTATTTAATAATGTCAAGGAGTGTCGAAAAATTAAATATATTAGCAAATGTATAAGAAAATAGAAAATGAGGAACGATTTATCGTTCCTCAAAATAATAGCTGTGGATGGGTTTATAGTTTCAATTAGTTTTGCTCTGTCTTATTTCACATTATCCATAAATGTGAATGGTTACTTTCATATTCTGATGAAGATTAGAAAAAGTAAAAAGAACAGAATTGTTTCCATAGTGAGTTATACCGTCCACGAAGTAATACGTACCATTTGTGCTAATGAGATTATTTTTTTTGCTATCAATAAATGTAGCATTCTTGCTACCACCGTACGCAGTTGCAGTCACTCTGATAGGTTCCGTTACTGAACATTCAGTCACAATAGTTATGCCAACTCCACCAGAACCATCACTATTTAAAGGTACTGAAACCTTTGGATTCTGAGGAGTAACAGTTCCACTGTAATAACCCGATATGCTTGAATATGGAACAATTCCATCATCCTCAGAAGTAACTGTAACTTCAGGGATAACTCCATTTGTATCGGGTTCTGCAGCGAAAACCTCAAGAGGCATAGCAGTCATAAGTGATGCTGTAAGAAGGAACGCAAATAATTTCTTTAACATAATAAATTCTCCTTTATTGGTGGCTCCACAGCTATTATATAGAAAAGAAACAAGAAGTTTCTAATCTACCTAAACAAACAATTATTATTGCTTAATTTCTCATATAAATAATAACACAAATAATAAATAACAACATAAAAAGACACATTTAGACACAAATTTTATTTTTTTGTAACTTTTTGTAGAGTTAGATGTCTATATATATGAGAAAAAATTGTAAATTGTCAAATTATAGCAAATAAAAAATAATAATCTGTGGGAGGATAAATAGAGAATGAAAGATAATAAAAAGAAGTATTTAGATAAGAAAAAAATAATATTTATAATACTAATAAATATAGGAATTATAATAAGAATTGTTAATTTTCCAAATGCAATTTCAGAAATAAATGGTGATGAAATAATGACAATTATAAATGCCAAAGACATAGCAGATACTGGTAAAGATGCAAATGGAATATCATTTCCTGTCTATTTGCAAGGATGGGGAGGACAAAGTGTGATGCTATTATATTTAATGGCATTAATTTTTAAGATTTTTAACTATTCATTATTTACAGCAAGATTACCTATGTTAATTGTTAGTATAATATCACTATTTGTGTTTTACGATTTTACGAAGAAAATTACAAAGAATGAAAAAATTGCTCTAATTGGACTAGCTGTACTTGTAATTTCTCCTTGGCATATATTACAGTCTATTTGGGCATTAGACTGTAATATGTTTCCACATTTTTTATTAATAGCAATGGATTTACTATATACAGGAATTACAAAAAGTAATAATAAACTAATATATATTTCAATGATATTTTATGCAATAACATTATATTGTTATGGAGTGGCAATATATTTTGTACCATTATTCCTATTAATATTTTGCATTTATTTAGTTAAGAATAAAATTATAAATTATAAAAATGCAATAATTTGCATTATTTTATTTTTAGTATTTGCAATGCCTATAATACTAATGTTTGCAATAAATGCTTTACATATAAATACACAAATAAAAATTTTCAATATAACTATTCCATATTATCCTAATTTATCAAGAACTCAAGATATGTTATTTTTTTCTGATAACAAACTATCTCAGTTATTTAATAACATAATTGCAACAATAGGAGTAATGTTTATACAATCAGATGGAGAAGAATGGAATTCATCAGCTATATTTGGAACTACATATCATATAACGATTGTATTTATAATAGTAATTATTATAAGTATTATTAAAACTATAGCAAAAGAAAAGAAGAAAATAAATATAGAATTATTTTTAGTGCTTATATGGTTGA